>NZ_JASTTJ010000011.1:0-255620 GCF_032248645.1 Streptomyces zaehneri | reverse complement strand
CCGGGGGCGGGGTGGGGGGCGGGGCCCGGGGCGGGGGCGGGGGCGGGGGTGATGTGCCCGTCGTTCCGTGCCACGGGCCGGGAGGAGCACTCCACGCGCGGGCGTGCCCGGCTGCTGCACGAGATGCTGGCCGGTGAGCTGGTGACCGACGGCTGGCGCTCCACGGAGGTACGGGACGCGCTCGACCTGTGCCTGTCCTGCAAGGGCTGCCGCTCCGACTGCCCCGTCGAGGTCGACATGGCCACCTACAAGGCGGAGTTCCTGCATCACCACTACGAGGGCCGCCGGCGTCCGGCCGCCCACTACAGCATGGGGTGGCTGCCGGTGTGGCTGCGGTGGGCGAGCCGGCTGCGGGCGGCCGGCCCGCTCAACGCGCTCGCTTCGGTCGGCCCGGCGGCGGGCGTCGCCAAGCGGCTGGGCGGGATCGCGGCCGAGCGGGACATCCCGCGGCTGGCGCGGGAGACGTTCAGCCGGTGGTGGCGGCGCAGGGAACCCGCCGCTGCCCCCGTCCCCGGGCCGGGGCACGGGGGTGACCTGGTCGTCCTGTGGCCCGACACCTTCACCGAGCACCTCTCGCCGTCCGTGGGCCACGCCGCCGTGCGGGTCCTGGAGGCGGCGGGTCTGCGGGTGGCGCTGCCGCCGACCCTGCGGATGCGGGGCCGGCCGGTGGGCGACGGCCGGTCGAGGAGCGCGGCCGCGCTGCTGACCGCCCGCCGGGGCCGGGTCTGCTGCGGGCTCACGTACGTCTCCACCGGCCAGCTCGACCACGCGCGCGTGGTGCTGCGCCGCACGCTCGACCTGATGGAGCCGGTGCTGGAGACGGCCGCGCCGGTCGTCGTCCTGGAGCCGAGCTGCGCGGCCGCCCTGCGCACCGACCTGCCCGAGCTGTTGCACGACGACCCGCGCGCGGCCCGCCTCGCCGCCCGTGTCCTCACCTTCGCGCAGGCCCTGGAGCGGCACGCGCCCGACTGGACCCCGCCCCGGCTGGACCGTCCGGCGGTCGGTCAGACCCACTGCCACCAGCACGCGGTGCTGGGCGACGCGGCCGAGCGGCGGCTGCGCGAGGCCGCGGGTCTCACCGGCGACCTGAGCGGCGGGTGCTGCGGCCTCGCCGGCAACTTCGGCTTCGAGGAGGGTCACTTCGAGGTGTCGGCGGCGTGCGCGCGGGAGCAGCTCCTGCCGGCCGTGCGGGACGCCCCCGAGGGAGCGGTGGTCCTGGCGGACGGCTTCTCCTGCCGCACCCAACTGGAGCAGCTGGCGGGGACCAGGGGGAGACACCTCGCGGAGGTACTGGCAGAGCGTCTGGAGGACGACGGACGGACGCGCCGAAAGGAGCGCTGAGGGCCCTGCGGGGCCCTGAGGGAGCGCTGCGGCAGCCCTGAGGGACGCGGTGGCCTGCGCCGGGCGGTGGCGGGCGTGGCTGAGCCCCGGATGGGCGGGGCCGACTCCTACGCTGACCGGGACGGTCGCCCGGCGATGCGAACGGGCGATTCGAACGAGAACTCGAAGGAGTCCCGCGTATGAGTCTGCGCGTCCAGTCCATCACCCGCGACGAGCACCTGGCGTTCGTCGCGGCCCGACCTTCCGCCAGCCATATGCAGATCCCGTCGTGGGGCGACGTGAAGCCGGACTGGCGGGCGGAGAGCCTGGGCTGGACCGACGGGACGGGTGCGCTCGTGGGAGTGGGACTGGTGCTGCTCCGGCCGCTGCCGAGGCTGCGGAAGTACCTGGCGTATCTGCCCGAGGGGCCGCTCGTCGACTGGCACGCGCCGGATCTGGCCGAGCGCTGGCTGGAGCCGATGCTCGCGTGGCTGAAGGCGCGGGGGGCGTTCTCGGTGAAGATGGGCCCGCCCGTCGTCGTACGGCGCTGGAGCGCCGACGCGGTCAAGGCGGCCATCGCCGACCCGGGCGCCCACCGGCTGCGGGACGCCGAGGCGAGCTCGTACGAGCCGAGCGCCTTCGAGGTCGCCGACCGGCTGCGCCGTGCCGGCTGGCAGCAGACCGAGCCGGGCGGCGAGGACGGCTTCGCGGCCGGTCAGCCCCGCTACGTCTTCCAGGTCCCGTTCGCCGGACGCACGCTGGAGGACGTCCACAGCGGCCTCAACCAGCAGTGGCGGCGCAACATCAAGAAGGCCGAGAAGGCGGGCGTGAAGGTCGTCCGGGGCGGGGCGGAGGACCTCCCGGCGTTCTACGGGCTGTACACCGAGACCGCCGAACGCGACCGATTCATCCCGCGCCCCCTGTCCTACTTCCGGCGTATGTGGAGCGCGCTGAACGCCGAACATCCCGACCGTATGCGGCTCTACCTCGCCCACCACGACGGGGAGGTCCTCGCCGCCGCGACCATGCTGACCGTCGGCGAGCACGTCTGGTACTCCTACGGCGCCTCCACCGGCCGCCGGCGCGAGGTCCAGCCGAACAACGCCATGCAGTGGCGCATGATGGCCGACGCCCATGAACTGGGCGCCGCCGTCTACGACCTGAGGGGGATCACCGACACCCTGGAGGAGTCCAACCACCTGCTCGGTCTGCTCCGCTTCAAGGTGGGCACGGGCGGCCAGGCCGTGGAGTACCTGGGCGAGTGGGACTTCCCGCTCAACAAGCTGCTGCACCGGGCGCTGGACCTCTACATGGCGCGCCGATAGCGCGCAGGTAGCCGCTGGCAGCCTGCTCCGCGTCCAGGGCGGCTGACGTCTCACAGCCCGAGACAGTGGCATAACGGGTTCACACGCCTGACCGAGTCCATTACCCTGGACTTGACAGTGCAGCGTGATGTACGCACCTCGAGCCGAGCCCCAGGACCGCCCGTGACTGCCCCCGGCACCGCCGCCACACCCCAGCACGCCCCCACCGTCGCAGCGACCGGCGCCCCCGGGGCCCCGGGCCGGCTGGGCGCCCTCGGCCCGGTCGGCCTCGTGCTCGCCGGAGGCGTCTCGGTGCAGTTCGGCGGCGCGCTGGCGGTGACGCTGATGCCGAGGGCAGGCGCCCTGGGTGTGGTGGCGCTGCGACTGCTGGTGGCGGCGGTGGTCCTGCTGGTGATCTGCCGGCCCCGGCTGCGCGGCCACTCCCGCACCGACTGGGGCACGGTCGTCGTCTTCGGCGTCACGATGGCCGCGATGAACGGCCTCTTCTACCAGGCGGTGGACCGCATCCCGCTGGGCGCGGCGGTGACGCTGGAGGTCCTCGGCCCGCTCGCGCTGTCGGTCGTGGTCTCGCGCCGCGCGCTGAACCTGGTCTGGGCCGGCCTGGCCCTCGCGGGCGTCTTCCTGCTCAGCGGGGGCGGCGGCCACGGCGGGGACAGTGGGGGGCTGGGTGGCGGCCTCGACCTGGTGGGTGTCGCCTTCGCGCTGGGGGCGGGGGCCATGTGGGCGGCGTACATCGTCTTCAGCGCCCGCACCGGCCGCCGTTTCCCGCAGGCGGACGGCCTGGCGCTGGCGATGGCGGTGGGCGCCCTGCTCTTCCTCCCCCTCGGCCTCGCCGAGTCGGGCAGCAGACTGGCCGACCCGGTGACGCTGGGCCTGGGGGCGGCGGTGGCCCTGCTCTCCTCGGTCCTGCCCTACACCCTCGAACTCCTCGCCCTGCGCCGGATGCCCGCCTCCACCTTCGCGATCCTGATGAGTCTGGAACCGGCCGTCGCCGCCACCGCGGGCTTCCTCATCCTCGACCAGGCCCTGACCACGATCCAGGCGGCCGCGATCGCCCTGGTCGTCGCGGCGAGCATGGGCGCGGTCCGGACGCAGGTGGGGCGACCGAGGCCGGCGGTCCCGGAGGCCTGACGGGCACCATCCGCAAGCACCCGCCCGGCCACCGTCCGGAAGTGCAGCCGACGTTTCGTGTCTCGGCGAAACGGTGAACAGGGGTCCCCGGCTGCTCCGAAACTTCGATGCATGCGCAGCTACCGCTCCCTGTTCCGCACGCCGGAGTTCACTCCGTTCCTGCTCTCCTTCGTCGCTTTCGCCGCAGCGCAGACGATCGGCGGCCTGGCTCTCGGCACGCTGGTCTTCCGGGCAACCGGCTCCCCGTTCCTGTCGGCGGTGAGCATGTTCGGCCCGCAGCTCGCGCAGTTGCTGGGGGGCGTGTTCCTGCTTTCGGGCGCCGACCGCCTGCCCCCGCGCGCGGTCCTGACCGGCCTCGCCCTCGCCTTCGCGGCCGGCACGGCGGTGACGGCGCTGCCGGGCCTGCCGGTCCGGGCGCTCTTCGCCGTCGTCCTCCTGCAGGGACTGGTCGCGTCGCTGGGTGGAGGAGTGCGCGGGGGACTGCTGAACGAGATCCTGTCCAAGGACGGCTATGTCTTGGGCCGTTCGGTGTTCAACATGCTCTGGGGACTGGTGCAGATGGCCGGTTTCGCGACGGGCGGCGTACTGCTGACGCTCCTGTCCCCACGGACCTGCCTGCTCCTCGCGGCGGCGCTGTACGTGATGTCGGCCTTCGTCACCCGCCTGGGGTTCACGGCCCGCCCGCCTCGCTCCTCGGGCCGCCCTTCCGTCGCGGCGACCTGGCGCACCAACGCCCTCCTGTGGTCCTCACGCCCCCGCCGCCTCACGTACCTGGGCCTGTGGGTCCCCAATGGCCTGATCGTCGGGAGCGATTCGCTCTACGTCCCCTACGCCCCCCAGGCCGCCGGGATGCTGTACGCGTTCGGGGCGCTGGGCATGTTCGTGGGCGACATGGCGGTGGGCCGCCTGGTGCCGCCCACCTCGCGCCCCCGTCTCGCGACCCCGCTGCGCCTGCTGCTGGCGGTTCCGTACCTGTTCTTCGTCCTGCGGCCCGGAGTGGCGCTGTCGGCCGTGGCCGTCACCGTCGCCTCCGTCGGCTTCGCCGCGAGCCTGGTCCTCCAGGAACGTCTGATGTCCCTCACGCCCGACGACCTCGCGGGCCAGGCTCTCGGCCTGCATGTCACCGGCATGGCCGCTCTCCAGGGCGTCGGCGCTGTCCTCGCGAGCACGCTGGCCCAGCTGACCTCCCCGGCCGCCGCGATGACACTCATGGCGGCCGGATCGGTCACCGTGACCCTGATCCTCGCGGCGCTGGGCAGGTGCGAGGAACGACGGCGGCCGGCCGATTCCGGTACGCGTCCGGGCGCCCTGCCGAAACCCGTGGCCGCCGACTGACCAGCGCGGCGACAAGGCGTGTGCTCCCGTGAGCGCCGGTCGCCCTGTCCTGCGCGTGCCCTTAAGTCCGCGCGAACCCCGGGCCGCCGGCGTCGAGGTGGTCCTCGGTCTCGTCGAAGGCCGGCTCGGTCTCCGCGCCGCGCGGGCCACCGGGGGAATTCATGCAAGCATGCTTGATTGTTTCTTGGCCCGCTGCCATGCTCCACCCCATGGCCGACCCGACGCCCGTGCTCGACGATCTCCGTGCCGAAAGCGACGAACTCGACCGGCTGGTGGCCGAGTTGAGTCCCGAGCGGTGGACGCTCCCGACCCCCGCGCCCGGTTGGACCGTCGCCCACCAGATCGCGCACCTCGCCTGGACCGATCACTCCTCCGCGCTGGCCGTGACCGACCAGGACGCGTTCTCCCGCGAGGTCGAGAAGGCGCTCGCCGCGCCCGGGGACTTCGTCGACAACGGCGCTCGGGAGGGGGCCGCGAAGCCGCCCGAGCGGTTGCTCGCGGACTGGCGGGCCGGGCGCGAGGCCCTGGCGGACGCCCT
This sequence comes from Streptomyces zaehneri, assembly GCF_032248645.1. NCBI lineage: Bacteria > Bacillati > Actinomycetota > Actinomycetes > Kitasatosporales > Streptomycetaceae > Streptomyces > Streptomyces zaehneri. The sequence goes on along the minus strand of NZ_JASTTJ010000011.1, from coordinate 249,971 downwards.
GCGGGCGGCCCCCGTGGGAGCGCGTTTCCCCTGGTACGGCCCGCCCATGTCGGCCGCCTCCATGGCCACCGCGCGGCTCATGGAGACCTGGGCCCACGGCCGGGACGTGGCCGACGCGCTGGGCGAGACGCCCGCGCCCACCGACCGGCTCCGGCACATCGTCCGCCTCGGCGTCCGCACCCGGGACTTCGCCTTCGGCGTGCACGGACTGCCCATCCCGTTCGAGGAGTTCCGCGTGGAGCTGCGCGGCCCGTCCGGCGCGCTGTGGACGTACGGCCCCGAGGACGCCACCGACCGCGTCACCGGCTCCGCCCTCGACTTCTGCCTCCTGGTCACCCAGCGCGCCCACCGCGCCGACCTCGCCCTGCGCGCCGAGGGCCCCGACGCCGACCGCTGGCTGGACGTCGCCCAGGCCTTCGCTGGCCCGCCCGGTGGCGGCCGTACGCCGAAGGGAGCCGTCCGGTGACGGCCTTGCGGATAGGCAACGCGTCCGGCTTCTACGGCGACCGCTTCGACGCCCTGCGCGACATGCTCACCGGCGGCGACCTCGACGTCGTCACCGGCGACTACCTCGCCGAACTGACCATGCTGATCCTCGGCCGTGACCGGCTGAAGAACCCCGCAGGCGGGTACGCCCGCACCTTCCTCCGGCAACTGGAGGAGTCCCTCGGCCTCGCCCACGACCGCGGCGTACGGGTCGTCACCAACGCCGGAGGCCTCAACCCGGCCGGACTCGCCGACGCGGTAAGGCAGTTGGCCGACCGGCTCGGCATCCCGGTGCGCGTCGCGCACGTCGAGGGCGACGACCTCGGCGCCCGGTATCCGGGCAGCCTCACCGCCCATGCCTATCTCGGCGGCTCCGGCATCGCCGCGTGTCTGCGCGAGGGCGCGGAGATCGTCGTCACCGGGCGGGTCACCGACGCGGCCCTCGTCACCGGCCCGGCCGCCGCCCACTTCGGCTGGGGGCCCGAGGAGTACGACCGGCTCGCGGGCGCCGTCGTCGCCGGACACGTCCTTGAGTGCGGGACACAGGCCACCGGCGGCAACTACGCCTTCTTCGCCGAGGGCGGCCGTGACCTGCGGCGGCCCGGTTTCCCGCTCGCCGAGATCCACGAGGACGGCAGCTGCGTCATCACCAAGCACCCCGGCACCGGCGGCTTCGTCGACGTCGGCACGGTGACCGCGCAACTGCTGTACGAGACGACGGGCGCCCGGTACGCCGGCCCCGACGTCACCGCCCGGCTGGACACCGTACGGCTCACCCAGGACGGCCCCGACCGGGTGCGGATCGACGGCGTACGCGGGGAAGCCCCGCCCCCGACCCTCAAGGTCGGCCGCACCCGCCTCGGCGGCTTCCGCAACGAGGTCGTCTTCGTGCTCACCGGACTGGACATCGAGGCCAAGGCCGCGCTCGTACGGGAACAGATGGCGCAGGTCTTCCTCAAGTCGCGTCCCGCTGAGGTGCGGTGGGAGCTGGTCCGGACCGACCGGGCCGACGCCGACACCGAGGAGACCGCGAGCGCACTGCTGCGTCTCGTCGTGCGCGACCCCGAACCGGACGCCGTGGGACGGGCGTTGAGCGGAGCGGCCGTGGAGCTGGCGCTGGCCAGCTATCCCGGCTTCCATGTGCTCGCGCCGCCCGGGAAGGGCTCCCCCTACGGGGTGTTCGAGGCCGCGTACGTGCCGCAGGAGGACGTCGAGCATCTCGCCGTCCTCCACGACGGCCGCCGCCTGCCCGTCGCCGCGCCCCCGCCCGGCGGCACCCTCGTAATCGAGGAGGTGCCGGAACCGGACCTGCCGGATCCGCCGCCTCCCGGACCCGTACGGCGCGCGCCCCTCGGGCTCGTGGCCGGCGCCCGCAGCGGCGACAAGGGCGGCAACGCCAACGTGGGGGTGTGGGCCCGCACGGACGAGGCCTGGCGCTGGCTCGCCCACGAACTGACGGCCGACAGGTTCCGGCAGCTCGTCCCCGAGAGCCGCGAGCTGACCGTCACCCGTCACCCGCTGCCCCGGCTGCGCGCCCTGAACTTCGTCGTCGAGGGCGTCCTCGGCGCCGGGGTCGCCGCGCAGCACCGCTTCGACCCGCAGGCCAAGGCGCTCGGCGAATGGCTGCGCTCCCGACACCTGGACATCCCGGAGGCCCTCCTGTGACGGCTCTGACGTCCGCCCTGGACACCCAGGGCCCCGACTACCGCGCGCACCGCGAGGCCATGCTCGCCAAGCTCGCCGACCTCGACACCGAGCACGCGAAGGCACTGGCGGGGGGAGGGGAGAAGTACGTCGCCCGGCACCGCGCGCGCGGCAAGCTCCTCGCCCGTGAGCGCATCGAGCTGCTCCTCGACCCCGACACGCCGTTCCTGGAGCTGTCGCCGCTGGCCGCCTGGGGCAGCGCCGCCCCCGAGTACGCCGTGGGCGCCTCCCTCGTCACCGGCATCGGGGTCGTCGAGGGCGTGGAGTGCATGATCACCGCCAACGACCCGACCGTGCGCGGGGGCGCCAGCAACCCCTGGTCCCTGAAGAAGGCCCTGCGCGCCAACGACATCGCCCTGGCCAACCGGCTGCCCTTCATCAGCCTGGTGGAGTCGGGCGGGGCCGACCTGCCGTCGCAGAAGGAGATCTTCATCCCGGGCGGAGCCGTCTTCCGCGACCTGACCCGGCTCTCCGCCGCCGGGATCCCGACCGTCGCCGTCGTCTTCGGGAACTCGACCGCGGGCGGCGCGTACATCCCCGGCATGAGCGACCACGCGATCATGGTCAAGGAGCGCGCGAAGGTGTTCCTCGGCGGGCCGCCCCTGGTGAAGATGGCGACCGGCGAGGAGAGCGACGACGAGTCACTGGGCGGCGCGGAGATGCACGCGCGCGTGTCCGGCCTCGCCGACCACTTCGCCGTCGACGAGCGGGACGCGCTGCGGCAGGCACGCCGCGTGGTGGCCCGCCTCAACCACCGCAAGGCGTACCGGGACCCGGGGCCCGCTGTCCCTCCCAAGTACGACGAGGACGAACTCCTGGGCATCGTCCCCGGGGACCTGCGCACCCCCTTCGACCCGCGCGAGGTGATCGCCCGGCTCGTCGACGCCTCCGACTTCGACGAGTTCAAGCCCCTCTACGGGACGAGCCTCGTCACCGGCTGGGCGACCCTGCACGGCTACCCGGTCGGGATCCTGGCCAACTCCCAGGGCGTGCTCTTCAGCGCGGAGTCCCAGAAGGCCGCCCAGTTCATCCAGCTCGCCAACCAGCGCGACATCCCGCTTCTCTTCCTGCACAACACCACCGGCTACATGGTCGGCAGGGAGTACGAGCAGGGCGGCATCATCAAGCACGGCGCGATGATGATCAACGCGGTCGCCAACTCGAAGGTCCCGCACCTGTCCGTCCTCATGGGCGCCTCGTACGGGGCCGGCCACTACGGCATGTGCGGGCGCGCCTACGACCCCCGGTTCCTCTTCGCCTGGCCGAGCGCCAAGTCGGCGGTGATGGGTCCGCAGCAGCTCGCCGGGGTCCTGTCCATCGTCGCCCGGCAGTCGTCGGCCGCGAAGGGCCTGCCCTACGACGACGACGCGGACGCCGCCCTGCGCGCCATGGTCGAGCAGCAGATCGAGTCCGAGTCGCTGCCGATGTTCCTGTCCGGGCGGCTGTACGACGACGGTGTCATCGACCCGCGCGACACCCGCACCGTTCTCGGCCTGTGCCTGTCGGCCGTCCACACCGCGCCCTTCGAGGGAGCGCGGGGTGGCTTCGGCGTCTTCCGGATGTGAGGCTCATGATTACTTCCGTTCTGGTGGCCAACCGCGGCGAGATCGCCTGCCGCGTCTTCCGGACCTGCCGCGAGGCGGGCATCCGCACCGTCGCCGTGCACTCGGACGCCGACGCGGGCGCCCTCCACGCGCGCGTGGCGGACTCGGCCGTACGGCTGCCGGGCAGCGTGCCCGCGGACACCTACCTGCGTGCCGACCTCGTGGTGAAGGCCGCCGTCGGCGCGGGCGCGGACGCCGTGCACCCCGGCTACGGCTTCCTCTCCGAGAACGCCGACTTCGCGCGCGCCGTCCTGGACGCGGGCCTCGTCTGGATCGGGCCACCGCCCGAGGCGATCGAGGCGATGGCGTCCAAGACCCGCGCCAAGCAGCTCATGGGGCTCGCCCCGCTCGCCTCGGACGAGGTGACGCAGGCCGACCTGCCGGTGCTGGTGAAGGCCGCCGCGGGCGGTGGCGGGCGCGGTATGCGCATCGTGCGCCGCCTGACGGAGCTGGGCGCCGCGCTGGAGGGCGCCCGGGCCGAGGCCGCGAGCGCGTTCGGCGACGGCGAGGTGTTCGTCGAGCCGTACGTCGAGAACGGCCGCCATGTCGAGGTGCAGATCCTCGCCGACACGCACGGCACGGTGTGGGCGCTCGGCACCCGCGACTGCTCCCTCCAGCGGCGCCACCAGAAGGTGATCGAGGAGGCACCGGCGCCGGGCCTGTCCGAGCGGACGGCGCAGGAACTGCGCGCGCTGGCCGTGCGTGCCGCGCGGGCCGTCTCGTACGTCGGCGCCGGCACCGTCGAGTTCCTCGTCGCCGACGGCCGCGCGCACTTCCTGGAGATGAACACCCGCCTCCAGGTCGAACACCCCGTCACGGAGGCCGTCTTCGGCCTCGACCTGGTGGCCGAGCAGATCCGGGTCGCGGAGGGCGCCGCCCTGGATCCCGAGCCCCCACGCGCGCGTGGCCACGCCGTCGAGGCGCGGCTCTACGCCGAGGACCCGGCGAACGACTGGACCCCGCAGACCGGCACCCTGCACCGTCTGACCGTCCCCGAGGGCGTCCGCCTGGACACCGGCTTCGGCGACGGCGACGACATCGGCGTCCACTACGACCCGATGCTCGCCAAGGTCGTCGCCCACGCCCCCACGCGCGCGGAGGCCATCCGCAAGCTCGCGGGCGCCCTGGAACGCACGGTCCTGCACGGCCCCGTCACCAACCGCGACCTGCTGGTCCGCTCCCTGCGCCACGCGGAGTTCACCTCCGCCCGCATGGACACCGGCTTCTACGACCGGCATCTCGGCGACCTCACCGTCGCGGAGCCCGACCCGTACGCTCCGCTGGCAGCCGCCCTCGCGGACGCGCGCACCCGCTCGCCGCTGGGCGGCTGGCGCAACCTGCCGTCGCAGCCGCAGACGAAGCGGTACGCGGCGGCGGGCGAGGAGACGGAGGTCCGCTACCGCCACACCCGGACCGGCCTCACGGCAGACGGGGTGCAGGTGGTGCACGCCGACCCCGGCCTGGTCGTCCTGGAGATCGACGGCGTACGGCGCCGCTTCGAGGTCGCGCGCTACGGCGACCGCGTCCACGTCAACGACGCCGCCCTCACCGCGCTGCCCCGCTTCCCCGACCCGGAGGCCCAGCACGCCCCCGGCTCCCTGCTCGCGCCGATGCCCGGCACGGTCGTCAAGCTCGCGGACGGTCTCATCACCGGATCGAGTGTCCGGGCCGGTGAACCGCTGCTGTGGCTCGAAGCGATGAAGATGCAGCACGTCATTTCGGCCCCGCTGGACGGGACGGTGACGGCGCTGCCGGTGACGACAGGACAGCAGGTGCAGGTCGGCACCCTGCTGGCGGTGGTGCAGGAGACCTAGGGGCCGTGGGGCGCACCTCATGCGGCTCCGCCGCGTGGAGCGCGAGCGGCCATGACGAACCCGCAGACGAAGGAGCCACATTGAGCACGCTGATCGAATCCGACGAGCACAAGGCACTCCGCAAGGCGGTCTCGTCCTTCGCCAGGAGCCACGCCCACGCATCCGCCTCCGGCTCCGTGTCCGATGCTGCCGACGACTCGGCGAGGCGCGGCCTCTGGCAGGAGGCCGCCAAGCTCGGCTACATCGGCGTCAACCTGCCGGAGGCGTACGGCGGCGGAGGCGGCGGCATCGCCGAGCTCTCCCTGATCCTCGAGGAGCTCGGGGCCGCCGGAGCCCCGCTGCTGATGATGATCGTCTCCCCGGCGATCTGCGGCACGGTCATCGCCCGCTTCGGCACCGAGACCCAGAAGCGGGAGTGGCTGCCCGCCCTGGCCGACGGCAGCCGTCTCATGGCCTTCGGCATCACGGAACCCGACGCCGGCTCCAACAGCCACCGCATCACCACCACCGCCCGCCGCGACCCCGCGAGCGGAGACTGGCTGCTGACCGGCCGCAAGGTCTTCGTCTCCGGCGTCGACATCGCCGACGCCACCCTCATCGTCGGCCGCACGGAGGACGCCCGCACCGGCAGCCTCAAGCCCTGCCTGTTCATCGTCCCGCGCGATGCCGAGGGCTTCTCCCGCCGCCGCATCGACATGGAACTCGACAGCGTGGAGAAGCAGTTCGAGCTCGTCCTGGACGAGGTGCGGCTCCCGGCGGAGGCACTCGTCGGCGACGAGGACGCGGGCCTGCTCCAGCTCTTCGCCGGACTCAACCCCGAGCGCATCATGACGGCCGCCTTCGCGATCGGCATGGGCCGCCACGCCCTCTCCAAGGCGATCGAGTACGCGCGCGACCGCACCGTCTGGAAGAGCCCGATCGGCGCCCACCAGGCCATCGCGCACCCCCTCGCGCAGGCCCACATCGACCTCGAACTGGCCCGCCTGATGATGCAGAAGGCGGCCCAGCTGTACGACGCGGGGGACGACGTCGGCGCGGGCGAGGCCGCCAACATGGCCAAGTACGCGGCCGGGGAGGCCTGTGTGAAGGCGGTCGACCAGTCCGTGCACACCCTCGGCGGCAACGGCCTCACGCGCGAGTTCGGCCTCGCCAGGCTGATAACCGCCTCCCGCGTGGCTCGTATCGCCCCGGTGAGCCGGGAGATGATTCTCAACTACGTCTCCCACCAGACCCTCGGCCTGCCCAAGTCGTACTGACCGCAGCCGGCAACCGTCGTGTCCGGCGCGCGAGGAGGAACCATGTTCCGCAGCGAGTTCGCAGACGTCCCGACCGTAGACCTCCCCATCCACGACGCCGTGCTGAGCCGAGCCGCCGAGTTCGGCGAACTGCCGGCGCTCGTCGACGGCACCGACGGCACCACCCTCACGTACGAGCAGGTGGACCGGTTCCACCGGCGGGTCGCCGCCGCGCTCGCCGAGGCCGGGGTCCGCAAGGGCGACGTACTGGCCCTGCACAGCCCCAACACCGTCGCCTTCCCGCTCGCCTTCTACGCGGCCACGCGCGCGGGGGCCACGGTCACCACCGTGCACCCGCTCGCCACCGCCGAGGAGTTCGCCAAGCAGCTCGGCGACTCCGCCGCCCGCTGGATCGTCACCGTCTCCCCGCTGCTCCAGACGGCCCGGCGGGCGGCCGAACTCGCGGGCGGCGTCGAGGAGATCTTCGTCTGCGACAGCGCCGCCGGACACCGCTCGCTCGTCGACATGCTCGCCTCGGCGGCCCCGGAACCGCAGGTGGACATCGACCCGGTGGAAGACGTGGCGGCCCTGCCGTACTCCTCCGGCACCACCGGCGTCCCCAAGGGCGTGATGCTCACCCACCGGCAGATCGCCACCAACCTCGCCCAGTTGCGGCCGGCGATGTCCGTGGGTCCGGGCGACCGCATCCTCGCCGTGCTGCCGTTCTTCCACATCTACGGCCTGACCGCCCTGATGAACGCGCCCCTGCGCGAGGGCGCCACCGTGGTCGTCCTGCCCCGCTTCGACCTGGAGACCTTCCTCGCGGCCATCCAGAACCACCGCATCACCGGCCTGTACGTGGCCCCGCCGATCGTCCTCGCCCTCGCCAAGCACCCGGCGGTCACCCGGTACGACCTGTCGTCCCTGCGCTACGTCGTCAGCGCGGCCGCGCCCCTGGACGCCGCCCTCGCCGCCGCCTGCGCCGAGCGCCTGGACCTGCCGCCGGTCGGCCAGGCCTACGGCATGACGGAACTGTCCCCGGGCACCCACGTCGTCCCGCTCGACGCCATGCGGGACGCCCCCGCCGGCACCGTCGGCAAGCTCATCGCCGGCACCGAGATGCGGATCGTCTCCCTCGACGACCCAGGCAAGGACCTCGAGGCCGGTGAGTCCGGCGAGATCCTCATCAGGGGGCCGCAGATCATGAAGGGCTACCTGGGGCGCCCCGACGCCACCGCCGACATGATCGACGGCGACGGCTGGCTGCACACCGGCGACGTCGGGCGGGTCGACGCGGACGGCTGGCTGTTCGTCGTCGACCGGGTGAAGGAACTGATCAAGTACAAGGGCTTCCAGGTGGCCCCCGCCGAACTCGAGGCCCTCCTGCTCACCCACCCAGGCATAGCGGACGCGGCCGTCATCGGCGTCTACAACGACGACGGCAACGAGGTCCCGCACGCGTACGTGGTCCGGCAGCCCACGTCACCCGAGCTCACCGAGGGAGAGATCGCGATGTACGTCGCCGAGCGGGTCGCCCCCTACAAGCGCGTGCGCGGGGTCACCTTCATCGACGCCGTGCCACGCGCCGCCTCCGGCAAGATCCTGCGCCGTCAACTGAGGGAGCGTGCATGACGACCGCCCTGGTCGGACGGACCCGCGTCCGAGGGGTCGAGACCCTCAGCCTCGACTCGCCCACCACCCGCAACGCCCTCTCGCGCGCGCTCGTGAGCGAACTGACGGACGCGCTCGGGAGCTGCGACAAGGACGACGACGTACGCGCCGTCGTCCTCACCCACACCGGCAACACCTTCAGCGCGGGCGCCGACCTGAAGGACCCCCCGCCGCCCCACGCGGTGCCCGCGCTGCTTCAGCGGATCCTCGAACTGCGCAAGCCCGTGGTGGCCCGGGTCGCCGGACATGTGCGGGCGGGCGGGCTGGGCGTGCTCGGCGCCTGCGACATCGCGCTCGCCTCCGGGACGGCGACCTTCGCGTTCACGGAGGTGCGCATCGGGGTCGCGCCCGCCGTCATCTCACTGCCGCTGATGCCCCGCGTCGACCCGCGCGCCCTCGCCCGCTACTGCCTCACCGGCGAGACCTTCGGCGCGGCCGAGGCGGCCCGGATCGGCCTCGTCACCCTCTCGGCCGGCGACGGCGACCTGGACGAGGCCCTTGCACCCGTCCTCGACGGCCTGCGCCGGGCCGCGCCCACGGCCCTGGCCAGGACGAAGGAACTGCTCACGGCTAAGGTGCTGGAGGCCCTCGTCGAGGACGCGGGCGAGATGACCAGGCTCTCGGCCTCGTTGTTCGCCGGCCCCGACGCCCGCGAGGGAATGACGGCCTTCCTCGAACGACGGGATCCTCCATGGGTGTTGTGACCACGGACGACCGCGCCCCGGACGACCGCGCCCCGGGCGACCGCGCCCCGGGCGACCGCGCCCCGGGCGACCGCGGGCCGGGCGACCGCGGGCCGGGCGACCGCGGGCCGGGCGACCGCGCCCCGGGCGACCGCGCCCCGGGCGACCGCGGGCCGGGCGACCGGGTGCCCAAGCAGGACCGCAGCCGGGCCACCCGGCAGCGGCTCCTGGCGGCCGCCGTGGCCTGCCTCGCCGAACGCGGCTGGGCGGGCTCCACGGTCTTGGTCGTCGCGGAACGCGCGGGCGTCTCCCGGGGCGCGGCCCAGCACCACTTCCCCACCCGCGAGGACCTCTTCACCGCGGCCGTCGAGTACGTCGCCGAGGAACGCTCGGACGCGTTGCGCGCGCTGTTCCCGCAGGGCGCGACGGGCGACCGGCGCGCGGTCGTCACCGCCCTCGTGGGTCTCTACACCGGCCCCCTCTTCCGGGCCGCCCTGCACCTGTGGGTGGCCGCCTCCAACGAGGAGCAGCTGCGCTCGCGCGTGACCGAGCTGGAGGCCCGCGTGGGCCGTGAGAGCCACCGCATAGCCGTCGAGCTCCTGGGCGCCGACGAGTCCGCGCCCGGCGTCCGCGAGACCGTCCAGGGCCTGCTGGACATGGCCCGCGGCCTCGGCCTCGCCAACCTCCTCACCGATGACGGAGGGCGCCGCGAGCGCGTGGTGGCGCAGTGGGCGGGACTGCTGGACGACGCACTCGGCTGACCTCACCGCCGACGCCCCGCCCTGGCCCGATCCGGCCGTCCGCCGACGGCCCCGGCCCCCGGTCTGGCGGCCCGCCCGGCCCACGGTCTGCGAGCCCCGCACAGATCAGCGTTCCTGCCGGGCAGGGGCCGAGTCACCGAGGGGACGGTCCCGTCAGGGGCTGAGCCGCTCCACCCGCCAGCTCCCGTCCGCCTCCGCCACGTACCGCAGCCGGTCGTGCAGCCGGTTCAGGCGGCCCTGCCAGAACTCCACCGACCGGGGAGCCACCCGGAAGCCGCCCCAGTGCGGCGGCACCGGCACCTGCTCGCCCTCGGGGTAGCGTGCCGCCAGCTCGGCGTAGGAGGCGTCGAGACCGGCGCGGTCGGTGATCACCGAGGACTGCGCGCTGGCCCAGGCCCCGAGCTGGGAGCCGTGCGGCCGGGTCCGGAAGTACGCGGCGGTCTCGTCGCGCCCGGTGCGTCGCGCCACGCCCCGCACGATGACCTGCCGGGCCATCGGATGCCAGGGGAAGAGCAGCGAGACGTGCGGGTTCTCGGCGAGGTCGCGGGCCTTGTGGGAGTCGTAGTTGGTGTAGAAGACGAAGCCCTGCTCGTCGAAGTGCTTCAGCAGCACCGTGCGGGAGCCGGGCCGGCCCTCGGCGTCCGCGGTGGAGACGACCATGGCGTTCGGCTCGAAGAGATGGGCCTCGACGGCCGCGTCCTTGAACCAGCGGGCGAACTGCTCCACGGGCGTGGCGGCCAGTTCGGCCTCGGAGAGCCCCTCGGCCCGGTACTGCTTGCGCATGGCGGCGGGATCGGGGACGGGGCCGGGGGAGACGGCGTCTGCGTCGGTCACGTGGTCATCTTGCCGTATGGCCCACCGCCGCAGACCGGCCCACCAAAGGTGGCACTGAGTGCCGCGACCACTCCCCAAAGGTGGCACTCGGAGATATGGTGCAGAGGCACCCGTCGCCGCGTCCCGCCCCGGTCGGGTGCCGGTCGGGTGACCGACGGCCGCACGGGGCATCAGTGCGGTACCGCCCAGGACCGCGAGTCTTCGCACCCGAGGTGCGCAGGACCGTGGAACCGCCGGCGCCGCCCGTCGCACACATCACGAGGAGCCGCCCGATGTCCGACTTCGTACCCGGACTCGAAGGAGTCGTCGCGTTCGAGACGGAGATCGCCGAACCCGACAAGGAGGGCGGCGCCCTGCGGTACCGGGGCGTCGACATCGAGGATCTGGTCGGTCACGTCTCTTTCGGCAACGTCTGGGGCCTGCTCGTCGACGGCGCCTTCAACCCCGGTCTGCCGCCCGCCGAGCCGTTCCCGATCCCCGTCCACTCCGGTGACATCCGCGTCGACGTGCAGTCCGCGCTCGCCATGCTCGCGCCCGTGTGGGGCCTGAAGCCCCTCCTCGACATCGACGCCGAGCAGGCCCGCGCGGACCTCGCCCGCGCCGCGGTCATGGCCCTCTCCTACGTCGCCCAGTCCGCGCGCGGCCAGGGCCGGCCGATGGTCCCGCAGCGGGAGATCGACAAGGCGCAGTCCGTCGTCGAGCGCTTCATGATCCGCTGGCGCGGCGAGCCGGACCCCAGGCACGTGGCCGCGGTCGACGCCTACTGGACGTCGGCCGCCGAACACGGCATGAACGCGTCCACGTTCACGGCCCGCGTGATCGCCTCCACGGGCGCCGACGTCGCCGCCGCCCTGTCCGGCGCCGTGGGAGCCATGTCGGGCCCGCTGCACGGCGGCGCCCCCTCCCGCGTCCTCGGCATGATCGAGGAGATCGAGCGGACCGGGGACGCGGAGGCGTACGTCAGGCAGGCCCTCGACAAGGGGGAGCGGCTCATGGGCTTCGGCCACCGCGTCTACCGCGCCGAGGACCCACGCGCGCGCGTGCTGCGCCGTACGGCCCGCGAGCTGGGCGCGCCCCGCTTCGAGATCGCCGAAGCCCTGGAGAAGGCGGCCCTCGCGGAACTCCACGCCCGCCGTCCCGACCGGGTCCTGGCGACGAACGTCGAGTTCTGGGCGGCCATCATCCTGGACTTCGCCGAGGTGCCGGCGCACATGTTCACCTCGATGTTCACCTGCGCCCGCACGGCGGGCTGGTCGGCGCACATCCTGGAGCAGAAGCGCACCGGCCGCCTGGTCCGTCCGTCGGCCCGCTACATCGGTCCGGGCTCCCGCAACCCTCGGGAGATCGAGGGCTACGGGGACATCAGCGGCTAGGGCGGCCCACCGCCGAAGCACGGCGTCACGGCCGGCATCCGCGGGGCGTCACACGCGGCGTCACGCGGGGCGTCACACGCGGCGTCACGCGGGGCTGAGCAGCTCCGCGTGGTGCCGTTCGGCCACCAGCGGGTGGGCCCGCAGCTTGCCCTTCAGCTCGTTGAAGCCGTACTCCGCGAAGAGCGGGTTGGCCGGGTCGTCGGTCACGCCGGGCGCGGCGGACGCGTGCGGGAAGGGCAGCGGCTCGACGCGGGCGTCCAGACGGGGGTTGTAGAAGAAGGGCACGGAGAACCGCTCGACGGCGCTCGGCGGCGACACGACCCGGTGGTTGGTGGCCACGAGATATCCGTTGGTCGCCACTTCCAGCAGCTCACCCAGGTTGACCACGAAGGCGCCCGGCAGCGGCGGCACGTCGTGGAACAGCCCGTCCGCGCGCTGTACCTGGAGCCCGCCGACCTGGTCCTGGAGCAGGAGCGTCAGAAACCCGTAGTCCTTGTGCGCCCCGACGCCCTGACCGGCACCGTCGCCCGCGCTTCCCGGATACCGCACGAGCTTCAGATGCGGATGCGCCCGCTCACCGAACGCCTGGTCGTAGAAGTCGACGGGCGCACCGATCGAGGCGAGCAGCTCGTGCAGCAGCTTCTCGGCGACGGCGCTCAGCCGCGCGATCCACGCGAGCGCGGCGGTCCGCAGCGCGGGCAGCCCGGCGGGCCACTGGTTGGGCCCCTCCAGCCACCAGTAGGCGGGCTCGTCGGCCCCGGGGGTCCGGGCGGGCCGCTCGGCCCCTATGTCGAGCTGGTCCCGCCAGTCCTGCCGCCCGCCGGTCCGCTCGTCGCCGGTCCGCGTGTAGCCGCGGAAGTGCGGCGAGTTCACGTTGTCGATGGCGAGCCGCTCGGCCTCGGGCAGCGCGAAGAAGGCCCGCATGGCGGACAGCAGCTCGCCGGTCTCCCGCTCACCGACCCCGTGCCCGACCAGCTGGAAGAACCCCACGTCGTGCGCGGCACTGTGCAGCTGCGCGTGCAGCAGCGCCCGGGCCCGGGGGCCGCGGTCGGCGGCGGAGAGATCGATGATCGGCAGTTGCTGGTACGACGGGTTCGTCATGGTACGTCCGCAGGTGTACGGGGCCCGGCCGCCGCCGTGGGTGGGGCGGCGCACGGGTGCCAAGTGGGCAGGAGGGAGGGGAACGCAGGCGGAGGTGAACCGCGGAAGGGGGCTGGAAGCTCAGAGGGAGCGTCGACAGCCCATGCTCGTGACGCGGACGTAGTCCACGTGGCGGCGTCGAACGAGCGAAAGCATGCGCCCAGGGTACTGCCTGACGAAAGATCCGTACGTGGCGCGGATCACGCCCCGCAAACCCTGCGGACGGAGGGCCCTGAGAGCGGAGGGCCGGAAGCGCGAAGGCCGGAAGCGCGAAGGCCGGAAGCGCGAAGGCCGGGGGTGGGGGGCGGTCGAACGGAGGGCCGGAAACGCAGGCGACCCGCGAGTCTGGTCCTCGCTCAGGAGGGCCGGCCGGACGTACCGGCGACTCGCGGGTCGGGTGACTGCGTTGAATTGGCCGGTTGCGCGCAACTCACACACGCTGGTCCGGCACCGCACTCAGTGGGCGACGGGCCACTAGCCCGCAGCCACCTCCGACGTCCGGTGTGCATACATGCTGCGGACCACCTCCTTTCCTTCGGTACGACACACACTAGGAACCCGTCCGCGGTCGCTCAAGTGTTTTTCTGGGATGTTGACTCGGCGGACCGGGAAGCGATTCCCTGCTCGCGTGACCGATCTTCGTCTGCGCACCGAGGCCGTGGCCGGTGAGGCCGCGCTCGAACAGTGGCGGCACGTCCACAATGCGATCGTGCCGCCCGCCGCGATGTCCCTCGACGAGGTGCGCGAGCGCGCGGGCCGCTACCGGCTGGAGAACGCCTACGTCGGTGACGTCCTCGTCGGCTGCTCCACCGTGCGGCCGCCCGAGGGCGAGCAGGCGGCGGCGACCGTCATCGCGCGCGTGCTGCCCGCGTACCGGGGGCGCGGCCACGGCGCCGCCCTGTACGACCACGCTCTCGCCCACGCGCGCGTGCTCGGTGCCCGGGTGGTCGAGACGTGCGTGCTGGCCGCCAACGAGGACGGCCTGCGGTTCGCGCGGGCACGCGGTTTCGTCGAGGTCGAGCGGTACGTGCTCGACGGCGGGACGGCGGAATGGGTCGACCTGCGGCTCCTGCCCGCGATGACCAGGGCGCGTTACAACGATTCCTCTGCAATCTTGCGGGAACCATATGTGGGCTGCGTCACGTTCGAGTTGAATGAGGGCAAGTGAGCGAACCTGCAGGGGGTCCAGGTGAGTGCTTCCCGACGTAGCGGGACCACCGACGAGCTGGGGCCGGACGAGCCCGAGCGGTCGGGCGGCGACGGCCCCACGCCCCCGGAAGGCGCGGAGCCGGCGGCCGGCCCGGTCGGCCCGGACGGCACCGATCTGCTCGCCGCGCTGCTCGACGGCATGGACGCGGCGCTCTGCGCGTTCGACGGCGACGGCATCGTCACCCACTGGAACCGCGAGGCCGAGCGCATCCTCGGCTGGACCGCCGCCGAGGCGGTCGGCCGGCACGGCTTCGCGGGATGGGCCGTGCGCGAGGCCGACGCCGAGGACATCGAGGGGCGGCTGATGTCCGCCATGCACGCGCCCGGCCGCCAGGTCCACGAGTTCGCGCTGCTGACCAAGGACGGCGGCCGCGTCCTCGTGCGCAGCCAGTCCGCCGCCGTGCGCGGGCCCGACGGCAAGCCCGCGGGACTGTACTTCGCGTTCAGTGAGGTGCACGCCCAGATCGACCTGGAGCGCTCCATCGCGCTCAGCGAGGCCCTCTTCGACGACGCCTCCTGGGGGGTCGTCCTGGTCGACGCCGACCTGCGCCCCGCCGTCGTCAACGCGCATGCCGCCCGCGCGCTCGGCACGGGCCGTACGGCCGCTCTGGGCCGCCCCCTGGGTGATCTGCTCACCCAGGGCGTCGAGGAGCTGGAGAACGCGCTGACGCACGTCCTCGCCGAGGGTGCGCCGCCGGCCCCGGCCGAGCTGTGGGTGGGCGTGCGCACCCCGGAGGGCGAGAAGCGGCGTTGCTGGCGCAGCGGCTTCCTGCGGCTCGCCTCGCCGCTCGCCGAGGAGCCGGTGCCCCTCGGGGTCGGCTGGATCTTCCAGGACGTCACCGAGGCCAAGCAGGGCGAGCAGGAGGCCTCGCTGCTGCGCTTCCGCGCCAACCAGCTGCACCGGGCCGCCCGCGCGGCCGCCGAGTGCGAGGACCCCGCCGAGGCGGCCACCGTGCACCTCGACTTCGCGCTCGCCGGATTCGCCGACCACGCCCTGGTCGACCGGGTCATGGGCGGCGCCCCGGCCGACCAGGAGGGGGCTGTTCCGCAGCGGCTGACGAGGGTCGCGGCCACCCCGTCGGGCGGGCCGGGTCCCAGCGCGCTCACCGGACACACGGGCCTGCCGGTGCGCTACGGCGAGGCGCACCCGGCGCTTCAGTGCGTGGCGCGGGCCGGTTCGGTGCGGGCCGGGGTGGGCTCCGCGCCGTCCGACGAGGCACGCGAGTGGGCCCGGACGCGCCTGTGGCCCGACGACACGGTGCATGCCCTGTGCGCGGTGCTGCGCAGCCGGGGCCGCACCCTGGGCGTCGTGACGTTCCTGCGCGGCGGTGGCCGTACGGCCTTCGAGCGTTCCGACGCGATCTATGCCGAGGATGTCGCCGTCCGGATAGCCGCCGCGCTGGACCTCGCCGATCTGACCGGCGCCGCCGACGCGGCGGGCCGGGGCGAAGGCGCCTGAACCACGCGGTCGCGCGGGTCGGGCGGCCGGTCCGCCGGTCGCGCCGCCGGGTGGCGGGGGCGCCCGTTCAGCGGTGGTAGAAGATCCGGTCCCGGTACTCCTCCATGATCCGCCCGTTCCAGTCGTGGCCGCCGTCGACGTTGCCGGAGCGCAGCAGCGGGGGCTCGATGCCGCGCTCGGCGAGGACGCCGGCCGCGGTGGCCGTCACGGCCTGGAGGAGGGCCGAGGTGACGACCGTGGAGGCGGGGGCGAAGGGCGCGGGGACGGTGTCGAGGGTGAGCTCGGCGTCGCCGACCGCGATCTTCGAGTCGAGGACGACGTCGCAGTGGTCCTTGAGGAAGGTTCCCGAGACATGCCGCGACGTCGTCTCCGCGGCGTAGGCCACCGACGTCAGGCCGATCACCCGGACGCCCAGGGCGCGGGCCTTCTGGGCCATCTCGACGGGCAGGGCGTTGCGGCCGGACAGCGAGACGATGACGAGGGCGTCGCCCGCGCGCAGGGGGGAGGTGTCCAGGACGGCGCTCGCGAGGCCGTCGACGCGCTCCAGGGCGGAGCCGAGGGTGGCGGGGGAGACGTCGACGCCGACGACGCCCGGGACCGCGAGCAGGTTCATCAGGGCGAGGCCGCCCGCGCGGTAGACGACGTCCTGGGCGGCGAGGGAGGAGTGACCGGCGCCGAAGGCGAAGAGGCGGCCGCCCGCGGCCACGGTGTCGGCGAGGAGCGTGCCGGCGGCCTCGACGGTGTCGGCCTCCTCGTCGCGGGCCCGCTGGAGCAGGGCGATCGCGGCGTCGAAGAACTGGGCGGCGAGCTTGCGGTCGCTCATCCGAAGGGCCCCTTTGCCGTAGCGGGTGTCCGTGTCGCGGATCACCGTGCGGTCTGGACCAGTGCGCTGTCAATACGCCCGGTGACGGCGTGGCGGCCGGGGTGCGGGGCTGCCTCGCGGCGGGGATCCGCGCCCCGTTGTAACCGCCTCGTTCCACCGGCGCGGCACGCTTGTCGGTGGTATCCGGCAGAATTGGGTCCAGGGCCAGCGCACGCGCCGGAGAGCCGTTCAGCCTTCGGCAGAGCCAGCAGAGCTAATCGAGGGGCACACATGTCCGGACTGATCGACACCACGGAGATGTATCTCCGCACCATCCTCGAGCTGGAAGAGGAAGGCGTGGTGCCCATGCGTGCCCGGATCGCCGAACGCCTCGACCAGAGCGGGCCCACGGTCAGCCAGACGGTGGCGCGCATGGAGCGCGACGGTCTGGTCTCCGTGGCCAGCGACCGACACCTCGAGCTCACCGACGAGGGCCGCCGACTCGCCACGCGCGTGATGCGCAAGCACCGCCTCGCCGAGTGTCTCCTCGTCGACGTGATCGGCCTGGAGTGGGAGCAGGTGCACGCCGAGGCCTGTCGCTGGGAGCACGTGATGAGCGAGGCCGTCGAGCGCCGCGTGCTGGAGCTGCTGCGGCACCCGACCGAGTCGCCCTACGGCAACCCGATCCCGGGCCTGGAGGAGCTGGGCGAGAAGGACGGCGCCGACCCGTTCCTGGACGAGGGCATGGTCTCGCTGGCCGACCTCGACCCGGGCCTGGAGGGCAAGACGGTCGTCGTGCGCCGGATCGGCGAGCCGATCCAGACGGACGCGCAGCTGATGTACACGCTGCGTCGCGCGGGCGTGCAGCCCGGTTCGGTGGTGAGCGTGACGGAGTCGGCGGGCGGTGTCCTGGTGGGCAGTGGCGGCGAGGCCGCGGAGCTGGAGTCGGACGTCGCGTCCCACGTGTTCGTCGCGAAGCGCTGAGCTCCGGCCGGGCGGGCGCGGGACGTCGTCGGGGCGACCGCCGGTCGTCGCCGAAACGCTGAGCATTGTTCAACTCCTGGGGAGCTTGGGGAAGTTGGGGTGTTCCGTCGATCTCGTCGAATCGCAGATTCCCTGTGTCGAATCGCAGCGCTCCGGCGCTTCACGTGCCAGGCTGTCGCTTGGGGCATATGACCTGAGGGGGGCCGGATGCCGTGCCGCGGAGCAGTGGAGAGCCCCGGTGCCGTACGGCACCGGGGCCTGTCCTCCCCTGTACTGACCCGGAGCCCCGAGCTCTCAGGGTCATTCCCCGCGGACCGATTTCCCCGAGCGGTCCGCCTCCCGCTGAAGGTCTCCCCTCGGCGACGGCGATCATTCCTTGAGTGTGGTCACTCGAACGAGGGGTGTTGTGTGCGGAGAGTGCATTTCTCGAAAGGCCATTCGATAGCCTGCGGGTGATTGAAGGCAGTACGAAGGCATCGGAAGCGCAGCGGTATGACGGCTAGGGGGTGCCAGGTTCTATGGCGCGACGCATCGACGTGACCGGGGCGGGCGGTGTACGCCTGGCGGCCTGGGAGTTCGGTGACCCGCCCAAGGGTGACCCGGCGAAAGCGGTGACGGAGCCCGTGATCCCGCCCCAGTCCGCGCGGAAGCGGAAGGGGGGCCGGCCCGCCGAGCCCCTCGAGGAGGGCGCCGGAAGCAGGCCGGGCGTCCTGTTACTGCACGGTCTGATGGGCCGGGCCTCGCACTGGTCGTCCACCGCCCGCTGGCTCTCCGAGCGGCACCGCGCGGTCGCCCTCGACCAGCGCGGCCACGGCCAGAGCGCGAAGCTGCCCGAGGCCGCCTTCACCCGCGAGGCCTACGTCGAGGACGCGGAGGCCGCCCTGGAGCAGCTCGGCCTCGCTCCGGCCGTCCTCATCGGCCACGCCATGGGCGCGCTCACCGCGTGGCAGCTCGCCGCCAAGCGACCCGACCTGGTGCAGGGTCTGATCGTCTGCGACATGCGGGCCTCCGCGCTGGGAGCGGCCTCGCAGCGCGAGTGGGGCGACTGGTTCAAGTCCTGGCCGGCCCCCTTCGCCACGCTCGCCGACGTCCGCAAGTGGTTCGGCGAGGACGACCCCTGGGTGGAGCGCCCGAACCCGTCCCGGGGAGAGTTCTACGCCGAGGTGATGCACGAGTCGCCGGACGGCTGGCGTCCCGTCTTCGATCCCGAGCAGATGCTCAAGACCCGCGAGACCTGGGTCTACGACGCGCACTGGGAGGAGCTCACCCAGGTCCGGTGCCCGGCGCTGGTGGTGCGCGGCCTGGACGGCGAGCTCGGCCGCGCCGAGGCCCAGGAGATGGTGCGGGTCCTGCCGCGCGGCGCCTACGCGGAGGTCGCCGACGCCGGGCACCTCGTGCACTACGACCAGCCGGAGGGATGGCGCACGGCGATCGAACCGTTCCTCGACGCCGTACTCACCCCCGAAGCCCCCTGAGGCCGCTACGGCCGTCGAAGACACCTACCGGCCCCCGGCGGCCCCCCGGATGGCTCCACGGCCCCCTTGGCCCCTTGCGGCCCGCGGAGACCCCCTCCGACGCCCGCCGAAGCCCGCCGAAGCCCGCCCGAGGCTGCCAGTCCGGTCGCCTCGGCCGGGTCAGGCGGTCGCGGGGTGAGGCCGGTCGCGCGGTCGGCCGGTCAGCCCTTGCTCACCGCCGTAAGGATCTCCGGGAGGCGCGACGCCGTCCGGGGAGCGGCCAGACGCAGTCCCAGCAGCGTGATCGCCGCGCCGTACACCGCGCCCCCCGGCAGCAGCAGCCAGGTCCAGGAGTCCCCGCCCTCGGTGACGTGCAGCCAGATCGTCACCGCGATGACGGGCGCGCACAGCAGGGCCGCCGAGACCATCCCGCCGAAGACCGCGATCCAGGCGAGACCCGCCTGGCCGGGGGCGACGTTCTTGTAGCCCTCCTGCGGAATCGAGTAGGGGAAGCGGGCCGAGGTCCAGGCGCCCGTCGCCAGCATCGCGCCGAGCAGCGCGAGGGACAGCCCCAGCGCCTCGGGCAGCTTCGACCAGTCGCCGAGCATCGCCGTCGTCAGCACGGTCACCAGCGTCGCGTACGGCAGGGTGATCAGCAGCAGGGCCAGCGCCCGCGCGCGCAGTTCGACATACGCGTCCCGGGGCGAGGAGATCGTCATCGCGACCATCCAGAACGCGGACGTGTCCTGCCCGAACTGGTTGTACATCTGGATGCCGAGCATCCCGGCGGCGAAGCAGGCGAAGTAGATCGAGCCGGTGCCCTGCAGGGCGTTGAAGACCGGCACGATCAGCCCGATGGCCAGCGACGTCACCCAGGCCGCCTTCGTCTTCGGGTCGCGCCAGATGTAGCGCAGCCCGCGCTCCATCACGGTGCCGGTACGCCCGCCCGGCAGCAGCCGCCCGAGCCCCGCCGAGCCGCGCCGTTCCCGCGCGGCCGGCTCGGCCGCCTGAAGGGTGGAACCGTCCGGCGAGATCATCAACCGGGTCAGGCTCCGCGTCCACACCCGCACCAGCAGCACCAGAGCGCCCGCGCTGACGGCGATCTGCGCGGCGGCCGTCCCGTACGCGCCCTCGCTGACCGAGTCCACCGCGCCGACCGCCGAGGCGGGCGGCAGCCAGCGCAGCACGTCCGCCGCCGGATCGAGCTGCCCGAGACCGGACGTCCCGAGCCGCTGCGCCCCGAAGTTGACGACCTGCGCCCCGATCGCGACGACCAGCCCGCTCAGCACCGCGAGATCGCGCCCCTTACGGCTGGTAAGCAGCCGGATGTTGGCGGCGGCCACGGCACGGGCGAGCGCCACGCACACCAGCAGCCCGAGGGCGACGGCGAGCACGCCCACCGTCCACGCGGCGGCCCCGTGCGCCACGGACACCACCGACCCCACCAGCATCAGCAGCGTGAACAGCGGCCCGATGCCCACCAGGGAGGCCGCCAGCAGCGCCCGCACCAGCGGCCGGGGCCGCAGCGGCAGCATCACCAGCCGGGTCGGGTCCAGGGTCTCGTCACCGCTGGGGAAGAACAGCGGCATCACCGCCCAGCCCAGCCCCAGCACCGCCGCGAGCAGCACCACCAGCGACACCGCGTGGTCGTGCCCGCGCAACGCGATCAGTCCGAGCAGCTGAAGCGCGGCGAACAGCAGCGTGACGACGGCGGAGGCGACGTACGCGGCCCGCCGCCCACCCGACTGCCGCAGCCCGTTGCGCAGCAGGGACAGCTTCAGCCGTACGACGGTGGGGACGAGGCCCGGCGGGGAGGTCGGCTCGCTCACCGGGCCGCCCCGCCGCCCAGCCAGTCGAGGTCGGAACCGGTGTCCCGCCCCTGCGCCCCGACGAGTTCGAGAAACGCCTGCTGCAAGGAGGAAGCCGAACCCCGCACCTCCTCCAGCGTCCCGTGCGCCCGGATCCGCCCCGCCGCCAGCACCGCCACCCAGTCGCACAGCGACTCGACGAGCTCCATGACATGGGAGGAGAAGACGACCGTCGCCCCGGACGCGGTGTACCGCTCCAGCACTCCCCGGATGATCTGCGCGGACACCGGGTCGACGCCCTCGAACGGCTCGTCGAGGAAGAGCACTTCGGGGTTGTGCAGCAGCGCGGCCGCAAGGCCGATCTTCTTCCGCATGCCGGTCGAGTAGTCGACGACGAGCTTGTGCTGGGCCCCGGCCAGATCGAGGACGTCGAGCAGCTGCGTGGCCCGCTTGTCGACCTCGGGCCCCGGCAGCCCCCGCAACCGCCCGCTGTAACCGAGAAGTTCACGCCCCGAGAGCCGCTCGAACAGCCGTAGCCCCTCCGGCAGCACGCCGATCCGCGCCTTCACCTCGACGGGATCGCGCCACACGTCGTGCCCGACCACCTCGACGGACCCCTGATCGGGCCGCAACAGCCCGGTCACCATCGACAGGGTCGTGGTCTTCCCGGCTCCGTTCGGCCCGACGAGCCCGATGAACTTCCCGGACGGCAGATCGAGATCGATCCCGGCGACGGCGACCTGCTGCCCGAACCGCTTCCAGAGGCTACGCACGCGTACGGACGTCATGCACGAACCCTACGGCGGAGAAAGCGCCCCAGGGGGTCAGCGATCCCGACCGCAGGCGTAGGCGAGCGGCGAGATCAACTCCTCCGCGTCCGGCAGCCAGCGGTTCGCGGCGGTGGGCCGGCACGCCCACTGCACGGCACCCCGGGACCCGAACCGTGTGGGCGGCGCGGCGACCCACATGCCCTCGCCGAGCGTCAGGAGATCGAGCGCGCCCAGCGACCAGCCCAGCTTGCGCACCAGGTCCGGCACCTTCGCCGACGCGCCCGGCAACACGAAGAACTGCATGCGTCGGTCCGGCGTCGACGTGACGGGACCGAGCGTCAACTCCATCCGCTCCATCCGGGCCAGCGCGAGGAACCCGGCAGTCTCCGGAACGGAGATCGCGTCGAACGTACGCCCGGTCGGCAGCAGGATCGAGGCGGTCGGCTGCTTCTGCCACATCCGGCGCGCGACCGTCGCGCTGCCGGTGGCCTGGGTCGCCCAGTCGGGGCCTGCGGGGTGCGCGCCCGGCGCCGCACACGCGCCGTCGCCGCAGGAGCAGCGCTGCAGTCCGTCGACGGGTTCCAGCCAGGTGCCGGGGAACACGTCCCAATGACGTTCCTCGGCGTAGCGAACAGCGGTCTCGAGCAGCGATTCCCCGCGCTGCTTCGGGATTTGAGTGGCTTCGGCGCCCGCGATGGTGTCTTCCACGATGAACACAACTCTAGCCGTCACCAGGGGTTACGCCCGCCACAGTGCGCGGGGGAGGAGCATCGATTCCGTGTCCGGGGCGCATGGGTGCACGGGCGGGGGCGCGCGGGAGGAACGGGCGCGGGAGCGGGTAACCAGGTAGAGGGGGGCGGGCGTCCGCCGGTAACCCGGCAATTCTCTTTATTCCTCGGCAAGTCTTGGCAATCCTCACATGCCTCGCATTTTCGCTGCGGCTGTGGGGCATTGATCTTCTCGGCCGGAACTTTTCGGTGGAAGACACGTCAACTCGGTGTGTGGGCGGGCACCCGCCGTCCCGGTCACCGCAGCCACAGGGGGTAGTGCCCATGGCCGCAAGGCCGCTAGTCGCGAGGCAGCCGAACGAACGGTTGCAGGCGCTCATCCAGGAGGCGGGGTGCTCGAACGCCGGGCTCGCCCGCCGCGTCAACATGTGCGGCGCCGAACACGGACTCGACCTGCGTTACGACAAGACGTCCGTGGCCCGTTGGCTGCGCGGACAGCAGCCGCGGGGCCGAGCCCCGGCGATCATCGCGGAGGCGCTGGGCCGCAAGCTCGGCCGTACGGTCACGATCGACGAGATCGGCATGGCCAACGGCAAGAACCTCGCCTCCGGCGTGGGTCTCCAGTTCTCGCCGACGGTACTGGGAGCCATCGAGCAGGTCTGCGAACTGTGGCGAAGCGACGTGGGCCGACGCGACTTCCTGTCCGGTTCGTCCGTGGCCGCCTCCGCGTTGGTCGAGCCGAGCCGCGACTGGCTGATCTCCTCCCCCGACGCGCAGGTGGCGCGGGCTGCCGGGCCCCGGGTGGGCCTCTCCGACGTCGCGGCCGTCAAGGCGATGACCCAGGCGCTGGTCGACCTGGACCACCAGTACGGCAGCGGGCACGTGCGCCCGGTCGTCGTGCACTACCTCAACAGCGTCGTCTCGGGCCTGCTGGCCGGTTCCTACCGGGAGGCGGTGGGCCGGGAACTCTTCGCGGCCGTGGCCCGGTTGACGGAACTCGCCGGCTACATGGCCGTCGACACCGGCCAACCCGGCCTCGCCCAGCGCTACTACATCCAGGCCCTGCGGCTCGCCCAGGCGGCGGGCGACAGGGGGTACGGCGGATACGTCCTCGCCGCGTCCATGAGCCATCTCGCCGCACAGCTCGGAAACCCGCGGGAGATCGCGCAGTTGGCGCGCGCGGCGCAGGAGGGGGCGCGAGGGCGGGTGACGCCGCGCGCGGAGGCGATGTTCCTCGCCGCGGAGGCGCGCGGGCACGCGCTGCTCGGTGACGTGCGCGGGGCGCAGGCGGCGTCCGGCCGCGCGGTGTCGGCGCTGGAGGCGGCCGAGCCGTCCGCCGGGGACGACCCCGCGTGGATCGCGCACTTCGACGAGGCCTATCTGGCCGACGAGTTGGCGCACTGTCACCGCGACCTGGGCCAGGCCGAGGCGGCGGCGCGCTGCGCCGAACAGTCCCTGGCCGGGCACCCGGAGAGCCGTGCGCGCCGGCGCGCCATCGGCTACGTCCTGCTGGCCACCGCGCAGGTGCAGCAGCGGGAGATCGAACAGGCCTGCCACACGGGCCTCAAGGCGGTCGAGCTCCTCGAGACGCTCCGCTCCAACCGGGGCGCGGAGTACCTGGAGGACCTCCAGCAGCGACTGGAACCGTTCCGGGACGAGTCGGTGGTAAGGGAGTTCGGGGCGCGGCTGGAGTTGCAGACCGCGGCGTGAACGGACGGGGCGCCGGCGCGTGAACACGCGGGAAACGGCGTGGTCGCGCGGAAGGAGGCGCGGACACAGCGCACGGCGCTCCGGATCTGTCACCCGAGTCACTGTCCGACCCGGTGGGAGGGAGATCACGTTCTGAGCTGCGTGGCACGGGGTTCCGGGGACCCGGTAGCGTGAACCGACGATTCCGAAGGTCCCCCATTCGTAGGAGTCCCGGTGACGCAGAGTGGACAGGGCGAGGAGCCCTCGGCGCAACCCGCGCGCGAAGGCATCGTGCTGCCCTCCGACGGCGGGGAACCCCTGCTGCCGGGAATGACGACGAACCCGCCGCGGCCGGTACCCCGCCAGGGACCGCCGTCGGGCGACCAGTCCGGCCAGTACGGCACTCAGCAGTACGGGCAGCAGCAGTACGGGCAGGACGAGTACGGGCAGGACGAGTACGGGCAACAGCAGTACGGGCAGCCGGACTACGGCCAGCACGGCCAGCACGCGCCCCAGGGGCAGCCTGGGTACGGGCAGCAGGCGCCGGCCGGCGGGCAGACCTGGGGGGACCCCTGGGGTCCCGGCCGCCAGACGCCCGCGCCGCAGCAGTCCGCCCAGGGCTGGCCGCTCCCGGCGGACCAGACGGACGGGCCGGGCCGATCGGACCAGGGACACCGGCAGCACCAGCCTCAGTACTCGCAGCAGCAGCAGCCGCAGGCCCAGTGGGACAGCGGGCAGGCGGCGCCCTGGAACGGCGGCACCCCGGCGGGAGCGGGCCCGCTCCCGCCGGAGAGCGCACCGGCGCCGGGCACACCCCTGCCGCCCGCCGCCCCCGCTTCGACCGACGACGCCGCGACGCAGTACATACCGCCGGTCCCGGCCGACCCGACTGCCGACGGCCGTGACCCGTACCCACCGCAGTTCGCCGGACCCGGTGCCGCCGACGAGGGCGCCACCCAGTACCTGCCGCCCGTCCCCGCCGCCCCCGTCGACGAGGGCGCCACCCAGTACCTGCCGCCCGTCCCCCCCGCCCCCGTCGACGAGGGCGCGACGCAGTACATACCGCCGGTCGTCCCCGGCGCGCTGCCGCCCGAGGTTTCGGCCGAGTCGACCCAGTACCTGGGCCGTACCCCGCACAGCGCCCCGGGCCCGATGCCGGCCCCCGGAACGCAGCCCGGCGCGTACTCCGACTCCGAGCCCACGCAGTACATCCCGCCCGTCGCCGCGCAGGCCGACGGCGACCGGCAGCCGCCCGCCGAGTTCGAGAACCTCTTCCGCAGCGGGCCGGCCACCGACAGCCCGGCAGGATCCACGCAGCAGCTCCCGCGCTTCTCCGAGCCGGACGCCCCCGGACGCGGCCACGGCGGTCCGGGCGGCCACGGTGGCGCACCGGGCTACGGAGCAGGGCCCGCCGCCCGTTCCCCGCAGCCCGCCTACACCCCGCCCGGTGACCCCGCGGCGGGCGGGCGGCGCGGGGCGCGTGGGGACGGCGGCGGCCGGGGAGGCCGTACCGGCTCGCGGCTGCCGTTGTTCGCTGCGGTCGGCGTGGCGCTCGCGGTCGTCGGCGTCGGCGCGGGGGCGATGCTCGCGGGCGGGGGCGGTGGGCAGGGCGACGACAACCAGACCGTCGCCGCGTCGGCCCCCGCGACCGAGGGGTCCGCGTCGGCGTCCACCGGCGCGGCCGAGCAGCAGGCCGTCGAGCTCGACAAGCTGCTCGCGGACAGCGGCAGCAGCCGGGCCAGTGTGATCAGCGCGGTGGCCGACGTGAAGGCGTGCGGCAATCTCGCCCAGGCCGCCACGGACCTGCGGGACGCGGCGAAGCAGCGCTCCGAGCTGGTCACCAGGCTCTCCGCGCTCAAGGTCGACCAGCTGCCGGACCACACCGCGCTGACCACGGCGCTCACCAAGGCGTGGCAGGCGTCCGCGTCCGCCGACGACCACTACGCGACCTGGGCCGACCAGGTGGCCGGCAACAAGAACAAGAGCTGCAAGAAGGGCTCGGCCCGCACCACCTCCGAGACCCAGGCCGGCAACCGCGCGAGCGGCACCGCCAGCGCCCAGAAGACGCAGGCCGCGAAGTTGTGGAACAAGATCGCGCGGACCTACGGCCTGACGCAGCGCCAGCCCACCCAGTTGTAGACGCGGACCGGCCGGCGCCGTCCCAGGGGTGGGACCGGGGCCGGCCGGGTGGGGCGGGTGACAGGGTGGGGCGGCCGGGCGAAGGGTGGGACGGGTCAGTCGACGTCGGCCTTCTCCAGGGTCTTCGTCACGTCCACGAAGCCCTTCTTGGCGGCCACCAGGCGGCCCTTCTGCACGGCCTGGAGGGTGACGTCGGCGTTGACCAGGCGGGGGAAGCCGATGGAGGCGAGCTGGTCGGTGAACTCCCAGCGGAGCGTCGGCGTGAGCCCGCCCGTGGTGACCTTCAGCCCGTTGTCCAGGGCGCCCCGTACGGAGTCGGCGGTCACCTCGCCGCCGTCCAGTGACTCCACGGCCTGCCGGAACACGGTGTAGGCGATCCAGGTGGTCTGCACGCCGGTGTCGGTGGGGTCGATCCGGGTGTCGGAGAACGCCTCCTCGCTGATCACCTTCTTCATCGGCGCCCAGGCGGGGTCGCTCGTCACCGGGTACCAGCCGGTGACGTAAGCCCCCTCGAAGGGTCCGGAGGCGGCACCGGCGGCGTTGATCACCGTCTGGTCGACGCTGCCGAGGACGGTGCCGGTGCGGACGTCGGGGTAGTCCGCGCGGGTGCGCCGGAACGAGTCCATGAAGGTGGCGGTGCGGTCCCCGAGCGCGGTCACCACGCACCCCTTCCCGTCCCCGGCCGAATCGCCGGTCGCGTTCCTCATGGCGGCCTCGGCCTGCGTCGCGTACTCGGTGGCGTCCTCCGGAGCCAGCTGGTCCTCGGCCTTGTCGTGCCCGCCCGCGGTCAGTCCGGCGTTGAGCATCGGGGGCAGCGCGTCGCCGGCGAGGGTGTCGGGTCGGACGAGCGAGACCGGACCGCAGGTCGCGCCGAGCTCCTTGCCGAGGCCGGCCAGCAGCGAGGGCTGGCCGCCGTTGACGGGGTAGGACAGCGGGCTGGTGAACTCGGCGTTCGTGACGCCGTAGCCGCCTATGTAGGGGATGCCGGCGCCTTCCAGATGCGGGAAGAAGGCGTCGGAGCGCTGGCTGTAGGAGCCGACCACGGCGACCGCGTTCTCCTTGACCGCGCGCCGGGCGCACGACGCCGCGGACACGGCGTCGTTGTGGTCGTTGCAGGTCAGGACCTTGAGCTTGTGGCCGTTGAGGCCGCCGTTCGCGTTGACCCAGCGGGCGTAGGCGAGGGCGAAGGCGGGCATGCCCGGCTTGTTGGTGGCGGAGGTCTCCTCGGGCGCCCACGTCATGACGACGATCGGGTCGTCCCCGGAACCCCCCGAGACACCGGGGACGACCCCGCAGCCGACGGCGAGTGACGCGCAGGCGGCCAGGGCACCCGCCGAGAGGGCGGTCGCTCTGACGGACCTGGTGAAGCGGAAGGACCTGGGGAGGAGGGTGCTTCGCGTTGATGTGCGTCGCTTGCCGGTCATGGACACGCACGATTCCGTCACATCGCTAACCTGGGAGTGACCCACGGTCAACGACTGGTGACGGCAAGGTGAATTACGGGGGCACCTGCGGTACGTGGGACGCGGAAACGTACGATCTATGACCGTGCAAGGTTCGGAGAACTCTTCCCGTCGCGGCCGTCGCTCCCCCACCATGGGCGGCATGCCACTCAACGACATGCCGTGGTGGCGCTGGCGCAGCAATGTGCGCTCCGCGCTGCACATGCTCTCCGACCCGGTGTTCCAGCAGAACGTCTGGCTGGCCGGCGTCGAGGGGTACGGGGACGTCACCGACGCCGTGTACCGCCTCGTCGAGGACACCTGGCTCGACAACTGGTCCGCCGAGAAGTACGTCGGCACGATCTTCCGCGACTCGCAGGAGGCGGCCCTCGTGGACACCGCCGTGCTGCGGGTGCTGCGGATCATGCACCAGGTCGGGCCGGACGCCCCGGTCTCCGCGTACGTCGACCACGAGGCGTGGCCTGAGGCGGTACGGGCGGCGCGGGACGCGCACGTGCGGATGGCGGCCAGCGACGGTGACGACGCCGACGCGCCGCCGCGCACCCTCGAGGTGCTGCGGATCATGACGCGCGCCGCGTAGGCCGCGCGCCGGGCCGGGGGAGCGGGGCGGACGCCGTGTTCCGTCCTGCGGGACGATTGACCACGGCGGTGGCCGGTGTGCGACCCTGTCGGGCATGAACGCGCAGCCCGCCCGAGCCGCAGCAAACGCCGCCGACCAGTACGTCCTCACCCTTTCCTGCCCCGACAAGCAGGGCATCGTGCACGCCGTGTCGAGCTATCTCTTCATGACCGGCTGCAACATCGAGGACAGTCAGCAGTTCGGCGACCACGACACGGGTCTGTTCTTCCTGCGCGTCCACTTCTCGGCCGAGCCTCCGGTGACCGTGGACAAGCTCCGGGCGAGCTTCGCGGCGATCGGCGACTCCTTCCACATGGACTGGCAGATCAACCGGGCCGACGAGAAGATGCGCGTCGTCCTCATGGTCAGCAAGTTCGGGCACTGCCTGAACGACCTGCTGTTCCGCGCCAGCATCGGCGCGCTCCCGGTGGAGATCGCGGCCGTGGTGTCCAACCACACCGACTTCGCCGAGCTGGTGGGCTCGTACAACATCCCCTTCCGCCACATCCCGGTGACGAGGGAGAACAAGGCGGAGGCCGAGGCCCAGCTGCTTGAGCTGGTCCGGGAGCAGGACGTCGAGCTGGTCGTCCTCGCCCGCTACATGCAGGTCCTCTCCGACGACCTGTGCAAGCAGCTCAGCGGCCGGATCATCAACATCCACCACTCCTTCCTGCCGAGTTTCAAGGGCGCCAAGCCGTACCACCAGGCGCACGCGCGGGGCGTGAAGCTGATCGGAGCGACGGCGCACTATGTGACGGCCGACCTCGACGAGGGGCCGATCATCGAGCAGGAGGTCGAGCGCGTGGGGCACGGCGTCACGCCGGACCAGCTCGTCGCCGTCGGGCGGGACGTGGAGTGCCAGGCACTGGCGAGGGCCGTGAAGTGGCACGCGGAGCGGCGGATCCTGCTCAACGGGCGGCGCACGGTCGTCTTCGCGTAGCCGTCGCGAGCCGCCGTAGGCCGTAGGCCGTAGGCCGTAGGCAGTAAGGCGTCGCGAGTCGTCGCGGGCATCGGCGGGCCGTCCCGCCGGCGCTCCTGCCCGGCGCCGGGCCGCCCTTGTCCGGCCATGGCGGGCCGCAGGGGGTCACATCAGCCGCATCCGGCTACATCCGGCTCAGTGACGCCGCCGCGAACAGTACGTCCCTGATCGCCTCGCGGTCGCCCAGCTGGCCCGCCGCCGCCTCCTCCGGGGAGACGTGGCCGGCGGCCAGGCGGCAGAACTCCACGTCGTCCAGGGCGACGTGAGCCACCTCGTGGTCGGCGGAGCCCACCGCGCCCGGTGAGTCCAGCGGGATCAGCCACTGGCCGCCGCCCGAGCCCTCGATCTCCAGGCGCAGACTGCGGCCGGGGTGGCCCGCGGTCACCAGGTGGCGGGTGCGCGAGGGCGTGGTGAGCCCCGCGCGGCGGCGGGCCGCGAGGGTTTCGGGCAGCATCCGCGCGGCGAGGTCGATCATGCCGTGCAGGTGGCGTGGGGAGGGCGGCGCGTAGGGGTAGTCGACCGCTTCCGCGATGTCCTCGGCGTGCACCCAGCACTCGAAGGCCCGGTCCAGCATCGCGTCGCGCAGGGGCAGTTCGAAGCCGCCGTACGACACCGGCAGGGTGCCGGGGCCTCCGCCGGTGAAGGACACCGTCCGCACCAGGGCGTGGGTCTGTTCGCGCCAGGGGCCGCGCACGGAACGGGTGGGCGGGAAGTGCGAGCCCGCCCAGAACGACTCGGTGCGCCGGGCCGGGGTGTCCACCTGCCCGCCCGACCCGCCCGTCCCGGTCGCGCCGTCCCGCCCGTGATCCTTGTCCGTCTTCTCTGCCTCGTCCGTCTCGTCCGTCTCGTCCGTCTTGTTCGTCTCGTCGGCACCGCCCGGCCTGTCGCCGGTGGTGAACGGGGTCAGCGGGTCGTCGAGCCCGAGGGCGACGGCCACCAGCCCGTCCACGGCGAGCAGGTGGGCGATGACTCCGGCGACGGTGGTCCGGCGGCTCGTGGCCCCCTCGCCGCGGAACCAGCGCAGCCGCACCGGCGCGTGCCACTCGGCGTCCCCGAAGTCCTGGAGCAGGGCGTCGAGCCGCGCGGTCTCGGCGTCGTACGACGCCGCCCAGACGGGCACCGGGATGCGGGGCGGACGCCGGTTCAGGCAGCCGTCGAGGACGCGGGTGCGCAGGCCCGGGTCGAGGTCGAGGCTCTCCGGGCGCTGGAGCAGGCCGACCGCCTCGCGCAGCCGCCGTGCCTCGTCCGCGCAGGCTCCGCAGTCGCCGAGGTGCTCCTCGACGGCCGCCGTCTCCTCGGCCGAGCAGGCCGCCAGTGCCCAGGCGCCCAGCAGGGACTTGAGCACCGGGTGCTCGAGCGTGAGCGGTCCCGGGCCGGCCGGCTCCGCGGGCGGCAGCGGCAGCCCGCTGTCCTCCACGGAGGCGCGGGGGAGCGGGATGCGCGGCGGGCGGCCGGGTTCGCCCGCCGCGGACGTGCCGTTTCCGTCACCGGAACCGCCGCCGTCCGAGTCGCTGCCCCCCGAGTCGCGGCCCCCCGAGTCGGTGTCACCGAAGCCGTTGCCGCCGGAAGCGCCGGGGCCGCTCGGTCCGTTGTCGTGGTCGCCGGACGCCGTTGCCCCGCCCTCCTCCGGAGGCCTCTCCTGGTGCCTCTTCCCGTCCCTCTCCGTGTCCCTCTCCGGGTCCGTCTGCTGGTGCCTCTTCATGTCCTCTTCGTTTCCGCCGTCTTCGGGCGGTGGGAACCCGTTCTCGCCGCTCACGCCGCACCCCCGTATTCGGGCGGTGCCCCGGGGGCCGCCGAGTCGTGGGCGGTGGACAGGAGTTGCAGACCGAGGCGGAGCCGGCGGCGGGCCTCGTCCTCGGTGACGCCGAGGTCGGCCGCGGTCTGGCGGTAGTCGCGCCGCTGGAAGTAGTCGAGTTCCAGGGCGGCGCGCAGCGGGGCGGGCATGGCCTGGACGATGTAGTCGGCGCGGGCGGCGACGGAGGCGTGCCGCACCCTGAGCTCCAGCTCCTCGGTCGCCTCGGCGGAGCCGGGACCGGCCTCGGCCAGCGCGGCGGTCTCGGTGGCGCGCAGGCGCTGCACGGCGAGGTGGTGGGTCAACGAGGCGACCCAGGTGCGCAGCGGGCCCTGCTTCGGGTCGTAGGCGTCGGGGTGTTCCCAGACATGCGCGAAGACCTCGCGGGTGATGCCGTCGGCCGCTCGTTCGTCTCCGAGTACGCGGTGGGCGAGACCGTGCACGAGCGAAGCGAATCGGTCATAGAGCTCGCCGAGGGCGGCGGCCTCACCGCGCGCGAGTCGCTGCTGCATCTTGCGGTCCCAGCGGGGCGGTGCGTCCTTCTTCGCCATGCGGCCCCCTCACCCGTGCGCGTGCCTCTGTCTGTGTGTGTCCAGCGTGCGTCCACCGTCACCTCGAATGTAGTCGGCACGTCCGACAACGCACGCCCCTTTGTTTCAATGTGCGCCCCCTGTCCGCGAGAGGGTGGTATGGGCGGCGCGTACCCGACAGGGAGGGATCGAACCGGACGGGATAAGACTGGAACAAGCCTCTTTCTCTCCGTTTCTGTTTTTCCTTCGGTGTTTCGGGGCACGGCCGCTGGGCAGCCGCGCTGCAAGGAAGCGAAGGGACAGCTTCCGTTTTCCGCGAGCTACAGCGAGCGAAGGGCGTGGTGGTGGCCTTCAAAGTGACCGGCTGGGAGCAGGGCGGATGGGCCGTGCTCCAGGTGTCGGGCGAGCTGGACCTGGTGACGTCGCCGGTACTGCGTCAGAAGGTGCACGACGAGGTGGCCGAAGGTCGCCACAGTCTCGTCCTGGACCTCTCCGAGGTGTACTTCTGCGACTCCAGCGGCGTAGGCGTCCTCATCGCCTCGCGCCGCCTCATCCGCTCCTGCCGGGGCCGGCTGCGCCTGATACTTCCCGCGCGGGGCGCGGCGGAGGACTCCCACGTCAACCGGGTGCTGGGCGCGCTCGGCGTCCGCCGCCTCTTCGACGTCTACGGCGACCTCGATGCCGCCGTGGACGACGGGACGGAACCGCTCTCGGCGTAGGCCCGCGCGGGCCCGGACGGGGCTGACTCCGCTACACCCTCGTCCCGGAATTTCCCCGGTCTTGGCACAGGCGTCGCTTTCCCGCCGCCCGGGAGTCGTCGGCGTCGTACGCTCCCTGCCGGAAGCACTCTCAGCAGAATCTCCACGCGATGACGTAAGGCGGCCCGAGAAGACATGGTCAGCAGTGAGTACGAACGCAGGATCGCCGCCCGGTTCGCCACCTTCGACCAGGACGGCAACGGCTACATCGACCGGGCGGACTTCGGCGCGGCGGCCAAGGCGCTGCTCGCCGAGTTCGGCACGGCGGCCCGGTCCGACAAGGGGCAGGCGCTGTACGCGGGCGCCGAGGCGTTCTGGCAGGGCATGGCGGGCATCGCCGACCGGGACGGCGACCAGCGCATCAGCCGGGACGAGTTCGTGAACGGCGCGGTCAAGCGCCTGCGCGACAACCCGGAGCGGTTCGCCGAGATCGCCCGCCCCTTCCTGCACGCGGCCCTGGACATCGCCGACCCCGACGGTGACGGCCGGGCCACGGTCGCGGACACGGTGCGCGTCCTGAGGGCGCTCGGAGCGCCCGAAGAGGTCGCCCGGGGGGCCGCGGACGTCCTCGACGCCGACGCGGACGGCAAGGTCGGCGAGGCGGAGATCGTCCCCGCCTTCGCCCGCTACTTCACGGTCGCCGAGTAGCACGCGGCCACAGGCGGTCACGCGACGGCACGCAGCCGACCGGCATCCACGCGACGGCACCCGGTCGACCGGCAGCCACGCGACCGGCAGCCCCCGACCGGCGGTCGTCCGACCGGTACCCACCCGACCGGTACCCACCCGAGCCACACGCACCCGAGCCACATGTATCCGAGCCGCACTCAGCGGGAGAAGCGTTCGCGCAGCTTGTACTTCAGGACCTTGCGCAGTGTGTCGTTGCGGGGCAGGGCGTCCACCGTCTCCAGCCGCTCCGGCAGCTTGTGGACCGACAGGCCGCCCGCGCGCAGATACGAGGTCATCGACGCGAGCGTCAACGGCTCCCCGGCTCCCGGCGCCCGTTCCACCACCGCGCACACCAGTTCCCCGCGCTCCGCGTCGGGCAGGCCGATCACCGCCACGTCACCGACGGCCGGGTGGGCGGCGAGCAGGTCCTCGATCTCCTTGGCCGACACGTTCTCCCCCTTGCGGATGATGACGTCCTTCAGCCGCCCGGTGAGGACCAGGTGCCCGCTGCCGGTCACATGCCCCAGGTCGCCGGTGCGCAGGAACCCTTCCGCGTCGAACGCCTCGGCCGTCTGGGCGGGATCCAGATACCCCTGGCACACGGCTTCGCCGCGCAGCCGCACCTCGCCGTCCACCACGCGTATCCGCATGCCCTCCGGCGGCCGGCCCTCCGTCGTCGCGAGGTTCTCCGCGGTGTCGTCCGGCGCCCCCATGGTGATCATCGGCACCTCGGTCATCCCGTACCCGTGGGTCAGCTGCACCCCCATCTCGCGCACGACGGCGTGGTACACCTCGGGCGGCTTGGGCGCTCCGCCGCCCGCGAGCAGCCGCAGCGAGGGGATGAGCGGCGTGTCCGGCCGCTTGCGCTGCTCGGCTAGGAACATCGAGTAGAACGCCGTCGACCCGCCCGCGACCGTCACCCCGTGCCGCCGGTACCCGTCCAGTGCGTCCGGCAGCGCGAAGTGCTCGAACATCACCGCGGGGAAGCCGTAGAGCAGCAGCATGACGGTGTAGTCGGGGCCGGCGATGTGGGCGTACGGGAACGCCATCGAGCCGACGTCGTCCGCGGTGAGGCGCAGCGCGTGGGCGAGGCAGGAGCCGCCCGCGATCAGCGAACGGTCGGTGTGCAGCACGCCCTTGGGGTCGGAGGTGGTGCCCGAGGTCCAGTAGATCCAGCGCACCGAGGTGCCCTCGGCGGGCGGCGGCGGAAGCACGGCCGGGTCCCCGTCGGGCAGCTCGTCGTATGCCTCGAAGACGCCCTTCGCGCCCAGCCGCCGTGCCATCTCGGCATGGTCGAAGCCGCGCCAGACGCCCGGCACCGCGAAGAACTCCGCCTTCGACTCGCGCAGCGCGAAGCCGACCTCGCGGTCGCGGTAGAAGGGGATGACGGGCGACTGCACGGCCCCCAGGCGGGCCAGCGCGAAGGACAGGACGGCCGTCTCCAGGCGGGTGGGCAGCTGCCAGGCGACGACCGTGCCGGGGCGTACCCCCATGTCGTGCAGCCCGGCCGCGACCCGCTCGGCGCTCTCGCGCAGTTCGCCGAAGGTCAGGGCCCGGTCGTCCTGGAGGAGGACCCGGCGGCCGGGGGTCAGGTCGGCGCGGCGGGCGAGCAGGTCCCACAGGGTGCGGGACGCGCTCAGCTCGTGGGCGGTGGCGGTGGCGGTGTCGTTCACGTCGGCCCCCTGGTGTAACTGACGGACTGCCAGATTTTGGCAGAGCGTAGGGCTGGTCGCCTTGTCGGTCCAGGGGGCGGGGGCTAGCCTGCTGGGGAGCACTGATCTGACGGGTCATCAGATAACTCGGACATCCGGAACACGTCCATCGGACAACTGGCGTTCCGCCAGGCGGAGGGGAAGCCATGAGCACCGAACTGCCGCGCATCGTCAGCGTCGACGACCACGTGATCGAGCCCGCGCACCTCTTCGCGACCTGGCTGCCGCAGAAGTACCGGGACCGGGGGCCGCAGCCCCTCACCGCCGGGATCGGCGAGCTCGCCTACGTCGCCGGGAAGTACCAGATCACGATGGATCCGGACGGCCAGCCCACCGACTGGTGGATCTACGAGGACCTGAAGTTCCCTTACAAGCGCAACATCGCCGCCGTCGGCTTCGACCGGGACGAGATGACGCTGGAGGGCATCACCCGGGAGGAGATGCGGCGCGGCTGCTGGGACCCGAAGGCCCGGCTGGCGGACATGGACCTCAACCACGTCGAGGCCTCCCTCTGCTTCCCCTCCTTCCCCCGCTTCTGCGGACAGACCTTCGCCGAGGCGCACGACAAGGAGGTCGCGCTGGCCTGCGTGCGCGCCTACAACGACTGGATGGTCGAGGAGTGGTGCGGGGACAGCGGCGGGCGGCTGATCCCGCTCTGCCTGATCCCCCTGTGGGACGTCGGCCTGGCGGTCGCCGAGATCCGGCGCAACGCGGCCCGCGGGGTGCGCGCGGTGACCTTCTCGGAGATCCCCAGCCACCTCGGGCTGCCGTCGATCCACTCGGGCTACTGGGACCCGTTCTTCGCGGTGTGCGAGGAGACCGGCACGGTCGTCAACATGCACATCGGTTCGTCCTCGCAGATGCCGGCCGCCTCGCCGGACGCACCGCCGGCCGTCCAGGCGTCCCTTTCGTTCAACAACGCGATGGCCTCGATGATGGACTACCTCTTCAGCGGGGTGCTGGTGAAGTTCCCGCGCCTGAAACTCGCCTACTCCGAGGGTCAGATGGGCTGGATCCCGTACGCCCTGGAGCGTGCGGACGACGTCTGGGAGGAGCACCGCGCGTGGGGCGGGGTCAGGGATGTCGTCCCCGAGCCGCCGTCCACGTACTACTACCGGCAGATGTTCTGCTGCTTCTTCCGCGACAAGCACGGGGTCGCGTCACTGGACGTGGTGGGGCGCGACAACGCGACCTTCGAGACCGACTACCCGCACGTCGACTCGACCTTCCCGCACACCAAGGAGGTCGCCCTCGACCACGTCAAGGGCCTCGACGACGAGACGGTCTACAAGCTCATGCGGGGCAACGCGATCCGCATGCTCGACCTGGACCTCGACAGGTAGCCGGGGCCGGACCAGGACCAGGGCAGGGGGATCAGGACCATGGACCTCGCGGACAGCCCCGAGGACGCGGAGTTCCGGGCCCGGCTGCGTGAGTGGCTCGGCAAGGTGCTGCCCACGCTTGCGCCGAAGCCCTCACCGGACGACTGGCCCGGCCGCCGCGCCTACGACCTCGGCTGGCAGCGGACGCTGTACGAGGCCGGGTACGCCGACGTGCACTGGCAGGCCTCGCCCGGCGTCCGCCTGATCTTCCTGGAGGAGACGGAGAAGGCGGGCGCGCCCTACGTGGGGGCCGGCTTCGTCGGACTGCTGCACGCCGGGCCGACGATCGCCGCCGAGGGAACGGCGCAGCAGCGGGCCCGCTGGCTGCCGCCCATCCTGCGCGGCGAGGAGGTGTGGTGCCAGGGCTTCAGCGAGCCCGACGCCGGATCGGACCTCGCGGCGCTGCGCACGCGCGCGTGGCGCGACGGCGACGACTACGTGGTGAGCGGGTCCAAGATCTGGACCTCGCACGCGGAGGTCGCCGACTGGTGCGAACTGCTGGTCCGCACGGATCCGGCGGCGCCCAAGCACCGGGGCATCACCTGGCTGGCCATGCCCATGGACGCCCCCGGCATCACCGTACGGCCGCTGCGCACCCTCGCCGGATCCGCCGAGTTCGCCGAGGTGTTCCTCGACGAGGTGCGGGTGCCGGTCACCCATCGGGTGGGGGAGGAGAACGACGGCTGGCGGGTGACGATGGTGACGCTGTCGTTCGAGCGCGGCACCGCCTTTGTGGGCGAGGTCGTCGCCTGTCGGCGCGTGCTGGGCGAACTCGCCGTGCAGGCACGCGGGAACGGGCGCTGGGACGATCCCGCCGTGCGGCGGCGGCTGGGCGCCCTCAATGCCGAGTTCCGGGCGCTGTGGCGGCTGACGCAGTGGAACGTGAGCGCGGCGGAGGCCGAAGGCGGCCTGCCGGGCGTCGGGGGTTCGGTTTTCAAACTGAGGTACTCGCAGGCCCGCCAGGAGCTGTACGACACGGCCGCCGACGTCCTGGGCGACGAGTCCCTCGACGCCGACCGCCCCTGGGTCCACGACCGGCTCTCCTCCCTCTCGTACACCATCGCGGCGGGGACCTCGCAGATCCAGCGGAACATCGTGGCCGAACGGATCCTGGGCCTGCCGAAGGGACGGTGACTCTCCGACATGCGTTTTCGACTGACGGAGGACCAGCGGGCGCTGCGGGACGGCGTACGGGGGCTGCTGGCGCGCCGCTTCGACCGGGCGGCGCTGCGGGCCGCCGTGGACCGGCCGGGGCGGCTGGACCGGGCGCTGTGGCGGGAGCTGGGGGCGGCCGGGTTCTTCGCGCTGCGGCTGTCCGAGGCGGACGGCGGGGTCGGACTCGGTCTGCCCGAGTCCGTGTTGGCGTTCGAGGAGGCCGGCCGCGCCCTGCTGCCGGGGCCGCTCGTGGCCACCCACCTCGCGGCGGGCCGGGTGCCCGGCGCGGCCGACGGGGAGACGGTCGTGGCGGCCGTGGACGCCGGCGGGCTGGTGGAGTGGCTGACGGAGGCGGACGTCGTGTGCGGGAAGGCCGGCGGGGCCGTGCCGCTGCGGTCGGTTGATCCGCTGACGCCGCTGCACCGAGTTCCGGGCGTCTCGGCGGCCGTGGATCCCGTCGCCGTTCTCCTCACCGCGGCCGAGCAGCTCGGCACGGCCACGCGCGCGTGCGAGCTCGCCGTGCAACACGCCCGGGCGCGCGAGCAGTTCGGGCAGCCGATCGGCGCCTTCCAGGCGGTCAAGCATCTGTGCGCGGACCTGCTGGTGCGGGTCGAGGTCGCCCGCGCGGCGGTCTACGCGGCCGCCGTCACCGCCGACCCGGCCGACATCGCGGCCGCCCGGCTGCTCGCCGACGAGGCCGCCGTACGCGGCGCGCGCGACTGCCTCCAGGTGCACGGCGGCATGGGCTTCACCTGGGAGGCGGACGTACATCTGCTGCTCAAGCGGGCCTGGCTGCGCACCCGGCGTGCGGGTGGCGGTACGGAGAGTGAGGAGTTGCTCGCGGCCGACCTGCTGCCCGGAGGGGCCGTCAGGGGCGCCCGCCTGCGGTGACGGCGGGGCGGCGCGCGGACGGCCTTACGGGTGTCGCGGATTGTGGCATACCGGAATCACGGAGCGTTGATACCGGGTTGTGTCCGATGCGTGACCCGTCACGGCCTGGAGTCGGCAGGCCTCTCCGGTACCTTCTGTGGAATGCGAGTGGTTCCGAGCATGAGCCATGCCGGCGGTGCCCCTGGGGCGGTACCGGATCCGGCGGTGCGCGCCGCCGCTCGCAGGGCGGACGGGCTTCTGGAGCCCGCCTGTTCGACTCCCCGCAACGAGCGTCGCACAGTATGCCGCACGGGTACTCCTTCGCGCTGGAATATGCCCGAAGCGCTTGTTGAGGTGACTGTACGTCAACCAAGCTGTCTCGTAAGGGATTCACGTTCCGTCACCCTGCCTCTGGCTGTTGTTCTGGCCATGCAGAAAATGGCTACGATCGTGGCCCCTGTCGTCATGGTGCACACGCGGCTCGCGTGGCTTGCGTGGCGCACGGCCATGTGTCCGCCGGTTCGGATGGTGTGAGCGGTGCAGGTGCTTCAAGTGCAGCTGGAGATCCGGCCCGACCCCGCTGAGGTGGGGCGCGCCCGCAGGTGGGCCCGCTCGCGCCTCGCCGGGTCCGGGATAGGGGACGAGGAGCCGCTCGCCGAGACGCTGATCCTGCTCGTCTCCGAACTGGTCACCAACGCCGTGGTGCACACCGGCTGTCCGGCCGTGCTGCGGCTGTCCCTGCCGGGCGGGACGGCCGAGCCGTCCACCGTCCGGCTGGAGGTGGCCGACACCAGTGACCGGGCCCCCGTGCCCCGCTGCGCAGGCGACGAGGCGACCGGCGGCCGCGGGCTGGCCCTGGTCGACGGTCTCGCGGACCGCTGGGGCTGGAGCGTCGAGGGCGCGGGCAAGCGCATCTGGTGCGAACTGGACCGCTGTGCGGAGCCCGGTGAGGCCGAGGCGGAGGACGGGGGCGCGGAGAAGCGCCGAAACGTGGAGGACTGCCGGGGCGCGGTCCCGGCGGAGCCCGAGCCGGCTTACGGAGGGCTCGCGTACGAGGTCGTCTGAGCCGCGATCGGGCGGCGATCAGGCGGCGATCGGGCGGCGGGTGACCGGCGATGCGCCCGGCCCGTGGCCGGTGACGCGGGCGGTGGCGCGACCGTCGACGCGCCCGGCGGCGAGGGCGCACGGGTGTGGGGCGCCCCGCGGCGCGCGGTGCAGGGGCGCAGAAAGCGCTGTCGCGAGCCGTCCGGTCCGGCATCGGTGCGCCCGGCTGTGCTTCCGTGCGCGCCCACCACAAAGGGGACCTAAGTAATAAATCTCCGTCCGGGTGTTGACGCGACGTGTCCGTTTGATCACGCTTGTGGTCAGCGATTCGCCGCGAGGGGACGACGAGGGCTTCGGTGACGGAGGCTCTCGCCGAGTGTGGGTCGTGATTCGGCGCCGGCTCCCTCAGGGCCGAGGGGAGTCGGTGGGGGCCCCTCCCGCTCGGGCGAAGCCGGGAGCGGGGGAGGGTGCGCCGGAGTCGGATGGCGGTGCGCGGTGCCGTGCTCGGGGCGGGCAGCCGCGCACCGCCATCCGGCGTGAGGGGAACGTCTGTTCGTATGCCGGCCCCTACAGCACTGCCACCGGGGCCACCGGCGTCCCCGTGCCGCCGACGAACGGCTCGGGCATCGCCGACAGCAGGAACGCATAGCGGCCCGTTTGTCCACAGGCTGTGGACAACTCTTCGAGATTCCAGTTCTGGCCCTGGAGCATCCCCATCTCCACCAGGTCGAGCGCGTGCACCGGCAGCCACAGATCGTCTATCTCGGGCGGGAAGATCTCGAACGTGAGGGTGTCGTTGGCGACCGCCGCCACATCGCGCGCGTGGAACCACTCCGGCGTACGGACCGAGAGGCCCGGTGACGGATAGCCGTACCCCTGTTTGTCGCCGGCCAGGTAGAGCTGCACCTGCCCGGTCCGTACGAGCACGATGTCGCCGGCCCGCACGCGCGTGCCGGCCAGTTCCTCGGCCGCCGCCAGGTCCTCCGGGGTGACCGCGTGCCCGCCGTCCAGCCGGTCGACGCCACGCGCGCGTGCCACGTCCAGGAGCACCCCGCGCGAGACGACGTGCCGCGCCTTGTCGATGCCGCTGAACTCGGCGCCGCCGTGCGGGGTGACGGTGCCGGCCGGCCGGCCGTTGTAGAGCTTTCCCGAGTGCGAGACATGGGTCAGCGCGTCCCAGTGGGTGCCCGCCTGGAGGCCCATGGTCACGGTGTCGTCGCTGCACGCCACCGTGCCGGGACCGAAGATCTCCTGATTGATCTGCACCATGGCGTGCAGGGGGTTGACCCGCCCCGGGATCAGCCCGGTCTGCACGCCGTCCTCCCGCAGGGGGAGCGCGAGCGGGACGCGGCGGCCGGTGCGGACCTCGGCGACGGCCGCGCGGACGACGTCGTCGGTGATGAGGTTCAGGGTGCCGATCTCGTCGTCGGCCCCCCAGCGCCCCCAGTTGTTGACGCGCTTCGCGATCTCGTGGAACTCGACCGGCAGTGTCATTCCGTGCCTCCCCGGGGCTTGTCCCCGACCGACGGACGGGTCAGTCTGGACCTCGCATCCAAATCTAACGGTCCGTCAGAAACTGTGGGAGGGGGCCGGACGTGGGGAACTTCCTGACCGGCAAGGTCGTCGCCGTCACCGGGGCGGGACGAGGCATCGGGCGGGCGGTGGCGCTCGCCGCGGCGGCCGAGGGCGCGCGGGTCGTCGTCAACGACTACGGCGTCTCGGTGGACGGCGCCTCACCCACCAGCGAGGTCGCCCAGGCCGTCGTCAAGGAGATCGAGGCCGCGGGCGGGGAGGCGGTCGCCGTCGCCGACGACGTCTCGACGATGGCCGGCGGGCAGCGGGTCGTCGACACCGCGCTGGCGTCGTACGGGCGCCTCGACGGAGTCGTCTGCGTGGCCGGGATCCTGCGGGAGCGGATGCTGTTCAACATGTCCGAGGACGAGTGGGACCCGGTCGTCGCCACCCATCTCAAGGGCACGTTCACCGTCTTCCGGGCCGCGTCGGCGGTGATGCGCGGACAGCGCTCCGGCACGCTGATCGGCTTCACCAGCGGCAACCACCAGGGCTCGGTCTCGCAGGCCAACTACAGCGCCGCCAAGGGCGGGATCATCTCGCTCGTGCGGAGTGCGGCGCTGGGTCTGCACAAGTACGGGGTGACCGCCAACGCGGTGGCCCCCGTGGCCCGTACCCGGATGTCCGCGGGCGTGCCGACGGAGTTGGCGGAGATCGGTGAACCCGAGGACGTGGCCGCGTTCGTGGTGTACCTGCTGTCGGACCGCGCGCGGGAGGCGAAGGTCACCGGGCAGGTGTACACCGTCGCGGGGCCGAAGATCGCGGTGTGGGCGCAGCCGGTGGAACTGCGTTCGGCCTACGCGGACGGGGGTTCCTGGACGCCGGAGCGGATCGCGGAGGTATTGCCGACGACGGTGGGGGTCGATCCGATGCCGATGCTCGCGCGACTGGAGGAGATGGCTCGGGCCGCGCGGGAGGGAAGCCGGCCCAACGCCCGGTAGCCCGGGGGTGTGCGTGGTTCGGCGGCCGCGGGTGCGTCGTGGTTGTTCGCGCCCACGCGGCGCAGCCGCACATCGATGCAGCCCCCTCGCCCCTGAGGTGGCGGCGGTCGCCCTTTGCCCAGGAGGTCAGCGTGGATTTCGGTTTTGCTCCGGCGGACGACTCGTTCCGCGCGGAAGTGCGTGGCTGGCTCGACGCGCATGCCCCGCATGCCTCCGATCGGCGTTCCTGGGAGCGCACCCTCGGCTCGGCCGGGTGGATCGGGATCGGGTGGCCGGAGGGCGGGTTCGGGAACCGGACCGGCAGTCTGACCCAGCAGGTCGCCTGGGCCGAGGAGTACGCGCGGTCGGGGGCCCCGGCCCGTTCCGGGCACATCGGGGAGAACCTGCTCGCGCCGACCCTCCTCGCGCACGGCACGGCGGAGCAGAAGGCGCGCTTCCTGCCGCCGATCGCCGCCGGCGCCGAGCTCTGGTGCCAGGGGTACAGCGAGCCGGGCGCCGGGTCCGACCTGGCCGGGGTCCGTACGAGGGCCGAACTCGACCCCGACGGAAGGTCGTACCGCATCACCGGTCAGAAGATCTGGACCTCGCTCGCGCATGAGGCCGACTGGTGTTTCGTGCTCGCCCGCACCGACCCGGAGTCCAGGCGGCACCACGGACTGACCTTTCTCCTCGTCCCCATGGACCAGCCGGGACGGATCGAGGTACGGCCCATCCGGCAGCTGACCGGCACCAGCGACTTCAACGAGGTCTTCTTCGACGGGGCGCACGCGCGCGTGGAGCACGTCGTCGGCGCGGCGGGCGACGGCTGGCGGGTGGCGATGGGCCTCCTCGGCTTCGAACGCGGGGTGTCGACCCTCGCCCAGCAGATCGGCTTCGCCCAGGAACTCGAACGCGTCGTGCGTACGGCGGTGCGCACGGGGGCGGCCGACGACCCCGTCGTACGCGAGCGGCTGGTGCGGCTGTGGGCCGAACTGCGGACCATGCGGTGGAACGCGCTGCGCACGCTGGGCGGCTCCGGCGGGCCGGGCGCGCCCAGCGTGGCGAAGCTGCTGTGGGCCGGCTGGCACCAGCGGCTGGGGGAGGTGGCGGTGCAGGTGCGGGGGGCCGCGGCGAGCGTCGGCCCCGCGGACTGGTCGCCCTCCTCGCCGTACGAACTCGACGACGCGCAGCACCTGTTCCTGTTCTCCCGGGCCGACACCGTCTACGGCGGCTCGGACCAGATCCAGCGCACGATCATCGCCGAGCGGGTGCTCGGCCTGCCCAGGCAGCCCAAGGGATAGCGACGGGAAACGGACAAGGCGGTGGGGACGCGATGCG
This sequence comes from Streptomyces zaehneri, assembly GCF_032248645.1. Classification (NCBI taxonomy): domain Bacteria; kingdom Bacillati; phylum Actinomycetota; class Actinomycetes; order Kitasatosporales; family Streptomycetaceae; genus Streptomyces; species Streptomyces zaehneri. The sequence continues at coordinate 206,821 of NZ_JASTTJ010000011.1, read as the reverse complement.
AGGCGTGGTGTTCGACGGGAAGCGGGCCGAGGTCGTCGACGATCTGGCCGTCCGCGATCCGGGGCCGGGCGAGGTGCTCGTCGCGATCTCGGCGGCCGGGCTGTGCCACAGCGACCTCTCGGTCGTCGACGGGACGATTCCCTTCCCGGCGCCCGTCGTGCTCGGCCATGAGGGCGCGGGGGTCGTCGAGGCGGTCGGCGCGGGGGTCGGTCATGTCGGGCCGGGAGACCATGTCGCGCTGTCCACGCTCGCCAACTGCGGCACGTGCGCGCAGTGCGACCGCGGCCGGCCGACGATGTGCCGGCAGGCCATCGGGCGCCCGCGGAAACCGTTCACGCGCGCGGGGAGCGCGGTGTACCAGTTCGCGTCCAACTCCGCCTTCGCCGAGCGCACGGTGGTGAAGGCCGTACAGGCGGTCCGGATCCCGAAGGACATCCCGCTGACGTCCGCCGCGCTGATCGGGTGCGGGGTGCTGACCGGGGTCGGGGCCGTGCTCAACCGCGCGCGGGTCGGGTACGGGGAGAGCGTCGTCGTCATCGGGACGGGCGGGATCGGGCTGAACGTGGTGCAGGGAGCGCGGATCGCGGGCGCCTCGCGGATCGTCGCGGTGGACGCGAACCCGGCGAAGGAGGCGGTGGCCCGGCGGTTCGGCGCGACCGACTTCCTGACCTCGACGGACGCGGTGCGGGACGTGCTGCCCACGGGCGCGGACCACGTCTTCGAGTGCGTCGGCCGGGTCGAGCTGATCCGGCAGGCGATCGACCTGCTGGACCGGCACGGGCAGGCGGTGCTCCTCGGGGTGCCGCCGGCCACCGCCGAGGCGTCCTTCCTGGTCTCGTCGATGTACCTGGACAAGTCGATCCTGGGCTGCCGGTACGGTTCGTCGCGCCCGCAGCGGGACATCGCGCTGTACGCCGAGCTGTACCGGGCCGGCCGGCTGCTCCTCGACGAACTGGTGACGGACACCTACCCGGTGGAGGACTTCGCGAAGGCGGCGGCGGACGCGGAGGCGGGGAGGGTGGCGCGGGCGGTGCTCACGTTCTGACCATGAGCCGCGGGCTGCCCGAAGCACCGCGGGCCGCGGTCGGCTGGTGGGGTGAGGTGCGGACCGCCGGGAGGTCAGCGCAGGGCGGTGGCGTCGACCACGCCGTCGCCACCGCTGCCGGGGCGGACGGTGCGGAAGGTGCGGCGATACGCGGTGGGCGTGACCCCGAGGGCCGTCTGTAGGCGCTGGCGCATCGACTGGGCGGTGCCGAAACCGGCGTCCCGGGCGATCCGGTCGACGGAGCGGTCGCTGGACTCCAGCAGGTGCCGGGCCCGTTCGACCCGTTGCTGGGTGAGCCACTGGCCGGGGCTGATGCCGACCTCCTCGCGGAAGCGGCGCGTGAACGTCCGTACCGACATGGCCTCCTGCTCGGCCATGTCGCGCAGCTGGATCGGCTCGTGGAGGCGGCCCAGCGCCCAGGCGCGGGCGGCGGTGGTGGTCGCCTGCTGCGGGTCGGGCACGGGGCGTTCGATCTGCGCCTGGCCGCCGTCGCGGTGCGGCGGTACGACGGTGCGGCGGGCCACCTCGTTGGCGACCGCGGCGCCGTGGTCGCGGCGCAGGAGATGGAGGCAGAGGTCGATCCCGGCGGCCACCCCGGCGGAGGTGAGGACGTCGCCGTCGTCGATGAACAGCACGTCCGCGTCGACCCGGATCTTCGGGAAGAGCCGCTGGAAGTGCTCGGCGTGCATCCAGTGCGTGGTGGCCGGGCGGCCGTCCAGGTAGCCCGCGGCGGCGACCGTCCGAGGCGGCGACCGCCCGAGGCGGTGCCTGTCCTGGCCGGCGACCGTCCGAGGCGGTGCCTGTCCGAGGCGGTGCCTGTCCTGGCCGGTGGACGGTGAGGCGGAGGTGGTTTCGGGGCTCCTTTACGTATCATATGGGTACATTCCGACACGGATGGCTGCGTTGTGCGGCCTCCGTGTCGCCGTTCTGTCCGTGCACGGCAGTGCACTGCCGTGCACGGCAGTCCGCTGCTCTCGCTGCCGTTACTGCCCCTGGAGGCGATACGTGACTTCTCTGGCCCGTCGTGGCGTGCTGAAGTGCCTGCCGTTCGCCGCCGGGGCGGTCCTGACCGGCGTGGCGGCGAGTCCGCGAGCGACGGCGCGACAGGAGGCCGACGCCTCCTTCCCGCAGCCGGAGACCCGCAGGACGCCGCCGCACACGGGACGGCTGGAGACCGGTCTGACCATCGCCTTCACCGAGCAGGTGCTCCCCGGGGTCGGCACGGTGACCACGCGCACCTACGAAGGGGCGATCCCCGGGCCGACGTTGCGGGTGCGTCCGGGGGACTCGCTGGAGATCACGCACGTCAACGCGCTGCCGCCGAACGGCGGGGCGGCGCAGCACGACATGAACGTCCCGCACCACTTCAACACGTTCAACCTGCACACCCACGGCATGCATGTGGACCCCACGGGCGAGTCCGACAACATCTACCGCACGTTCGAGCCCTCCGGGACGCCGGGGAGCACCACCACCTACCGCAGTGTCGTCGACGTCCCGGCGGATCATCCGGCCGGCACGTTCTGGTACCACCCCCACCATCACGGGTCCACGGCGACCCAGCTGCTGGGCGGCCTGGGGGGTGTGCTCGTCGTCGAGGGGGACATCGACGAGGTGCCCGAGATCGCCGCCGCCGAGGACGTCGTCGTCTGCGTCAGCGAGCTCAAGCTGTCCGGCGGACGGGTGCCGGACCTGACCTCGCACGGCGCCTACGAGGGCATCGCCTCGACCTTCCTGGTCAACGGCGCCAGGAACCCGGTGCTGACCATCGCCCCGGGGGAGGTCCAGCGCTGGCGGATCGTCAACGCCGGAGCGATCACCGCTCACTTCCTGAGCCTGCGCGGGCACGAGCTGCACCAGATCGCCTGTGACGGCATCACGCTCATGGAGCCCGTCGCCACCACCGGACTGACGCTGCCCATGGGCGGGCGCGTCGACGTGCTGGTCCGCGGGGGCGAGCCCGGTGTCTACCAGCTGTCCGGCGGGGGCCCCTCGCGGACCCTGCTGACGCTCGTCGTCACCGGTGAAGCCCGCCCGATGGCGCTGCCGACCGCCCTGCCCGGCAGGCCCGCCAGCCTGCCCGAGCCCACCCGTACCCGGAATCTGACCTTCCGCAGCTACGAGAACGTCTTCTCAGGCGCCTTCCCGAACGCCTACCGCATCCTGGGTGACGGCGAGACCCCGCCCGCCGACCCGCGGGCCGGCCGCCGCGACCTCGCCTGGGGGCGCCTCGCGCCCGACTTCGTCAACCAGCGCGTCCGGCTGGGCGAGGTCGAGGAGTGGACGGTCGTCAACGACTCCCACGCCCACAGTCATCACCCCTTCCACCTGCACACCAACCACTTCCTCCTGACCGCCGTCGACAACCGCCGCCTCGCCACGCCGGTCTGGCACGACACGGTCGGCATCCCGCCGAACGGCTCGGTCACCTTCCGGCTGCGCGCCGAGGACTTCACCGGCCGCTCCATGCTGCACTGTCACCAGCTCCAGCACGGCGACGAAGGCATGATGCAGGTCGTCGACTACGTGCGCTGAGCGGTCGCACGCCGAGCGGGGCGCACCGGCCGACGCTCAGAGGAAACGGCCCCGGTGGAAGAGCAGGGGCGGTTCCTCCGCGCCCTCGCCCGTCCCCAGGGCGGTCACCCGGCCCACGACGACGAGATGGTCGCCGCCCGTGTGGACGGCGTGCACCGCGCAGTCGATCCAGGCGAGGGTCCCGGCGAGGCGGGGCGCCCCCGACACCGGGGCCGCGTCATGGGCCACCCCGGCGAACTTGTCGGTGCCGCTCGCCGCGAACGCACGGCACAGGCCGGCCTGGCCGGCGCTCAGCACGTTGACGCAGAAGACGCCCGCGCGGGCGATGCGCGGCCAGGTGGTTGAGGTGCGGCCGACCATGAAGGCGACCAGGGGCGGATCGAGGGAGAGGGAGGAGAAGGACTGGCAGGCGAAGCCGGCGGGGCCCGCACCGCCGTCCTCGCCCCCGACGACGGCGGGGCCCGCGCCGCCGTCCTCGCCCCCGACGGCCGGTGCCGTCACGACCGTCACGCCCGACGCGAAGCTCCCCAGCACCCGCCGGAACTCGCCCTGGTCCACCGGTGCGCGTTCGTCCTCGCGGACACAGCGCAGCTCCGGGCGTGGCAGCGCCTCGACCGTGTGGTCCGCCCTGAGGTAACGGACGGCCGCGGCCGCCATTCCCGCATGTCCCATCATGTGTCCCATTGAAACTGACGACATGTCAGATAGGAAGGGCCAGGGCCGCCGGGACCGCGTCACCGGCCCCGGAACCTCGGCTCCCGCCGCTCCACGAAGCTCGCCACACCCTCCCGCGCGTCCGCCGTCGTCATGTTGATCTCCTGCGCGGCGGCCTCGGCGGCGAAGGCGGTGGCCCGGTCGCCGTCCAGGGAGGTGTTGACCAACTGCTTGGTGAGCGACAGGGATCGGGTGGGGCCGGCGGCCAGGCGTGCCGCCCACTCGCGGGCCGTCTTGTCCAGCTCGCCGTCCGGGACCACCCGGTTGACCAGGCCGAGGCGTTCGGCGTCCGGCGCGGTGAGCGCGTCGCCGAAGAACATCAGCTCCTTGGCCCGGCGGGGTCCGATCAGACGGGGGAGGAGATAGGCGCCGCCGCCGTCCGGGACCAGGCCCCGGCGGACGAACACCTCGATGAACCTCGCCGATTCCGCGGCCAGCACCAGATCGCAGGCGAAGGCGAGATGGGCGCCCAGGCCGGCCGCCGTGCCGTTCACCGCGGCGATCACCGGCTTCTCGCAGTCGAGCACGGCGCCGACCAGGCGCTGGGCGCCGAGTCGCAGGGTCCGGCTCACGTCGCCTGCCACCCGCTCACCGCCCGTGGAGCCACCCCGCAGATCCGCTCCCGCGCAGAAGCCGCGGCCGGTGCCGGTGAGGACCACCGCCCGGACGTCCCGGTCGGCCGAGGCCTTCGCGAACAGGGCGATCAGATGGTCCCGCATCCCGGGGGTGAGGGCGTTCAGGGTCTCGGGGCGATCGAGGGCGATGTGGCTGACCTGGCTGTCGGTCCGGTGGCGTATCGACGGCTCGGGCTCTGGCTCGGGCACGGTCACGCTCCGCTCTCCGTTCTCGGCTGTCGGCTGTCGGCTGTCGGCTGTGGGCTGTGGGCTGTCGGCTGTGGGCTGTGGGCTGTCGGCTGTGGGGACCACGCCGGCGGCTGTCCGAGCTCCAGGCGAGACGGCGTGACGGAAACCCGCGACCGCGGCACGTTCGGTGGGCTGTCGTCCTCGTCCGTGAGGTCTGGTCCTCACCGGCAGACCGCCAGTGCGTCCAGCGCCACCGCGCCCTGCCCCCAGGGCAGGACCACCAGGGGGTTGATGTCGAGCTCGGCGAGGTCGTCGCCCAGCTCCAGGGCCATCCGCTGCACGCGCAGGATCACCTCGACGAGCGCGTCCAGATCGGCCGGCGGGCGGCCCCGTACGCCGTCCAGCAGCGCTCTTCCGCGCAGTTCGGCCAGCATGTCGCGGGCCTGGTCCTCGCCGAACGGCGGCACGCGCACGGCGGCGTCGTGCAGGACCTCCACCAGGACCCCGCCGAGGCCCACCGTCACCGTCGGGCCGAACAGGTCGTCGTGGGTCACTCCGACCACCATCTCCACGCCGCGCTCGACCATCTGGCACACCAGGACGCCGTCCAGCGAGACCCCCTCGTAGCGCGCGATGTCGGTCAGCTCGCGGTAGGCGTCGCGGACCTGGCTGGCCGAGGTCAGGCCGACCTTCACCAGGCCCAGCTCGGTCTTGTGGGCGATCTGCGCGCCGGACGCCTTCATCACCACCGGGTAGCCGACCAGTCCGGCCGCCCGCACCGAGGCCGCGGCACTGGTCACCAGCTGCTCGCGCGGGACCCGGATGCCGTACGCCCGCAGCAGTTGCTTCGCCGCGTGCTCGCTCAGCTGCTGACCCGGCCGCATCAGCAGCTGCGCCTTGCGGAAGGACGGGGACTGGGTGCGCGGGGCCTCGTCGAAGGGGGAGTGGTAGCCGCTCACGAAACGGTGGTGCTCGAGGTGGGCGCGGACGGCGGAGATGCAGTTGGCGAGGGTGCGGAAGGTCGCCACCCGGGAGGAGCCCAGCAGGACTTCGCGGTAGGCCGGTTCGGTGCCCACCGGCGAGCCCCAGACCACGCACACCAGTTTGTCCGTCCGTTCCGCCGCGTCCACCAGGTCCTGGACCAGGCGGTCGCTCAACGGGGGGAACGGACCCGTGATCGGGCAGATCAGGACACCGACGGCCGGGTCGGCGAGGATCGCGTCGATGATCTTCCGGCCGCGCTCGTCGCCCACCGGGTGGCCGCCGTTGTCGACCGGGTTGGCCACGTTCAGGTACGCGGGGATCCACTGGTGCAGTTCGGCCTGCCGGTGCGCCGACAAGGTCGGCAGGGTGAGGCCCGCCGCCGTCGCCAGGTCGGCCGCGTGGGCGCCGGTGCCGCCCGAGATCGAGTAGACGACGACCCCGTCGGCCCGGGGCGGCCGGGCGCGGGCCAACAGGGTCGCGGTGTCCTGGAGTTCGTCCAGACCGTCCACCCGGATCACGCCGTACTGGCGCATCGCCGCGTCGACCACCTCGTCCGCGCCGGTCAGCTTGCCGGTGTGGGAGGCGGCGGTGCGGGCGCCGGTCTCGGTGCGGCCGACCTTGACCGCGACGACCGGCACCCCGCGCCGGGCGGCCCGGTCGGCGGCGAGGAGGAAGGACCGGCCGTCCTTCAGTCCCTCCACGTAACAGGCGATCGCGCCGACCTCGGGGCGCTCGGCGAAGTAGGAGAGGAAGTCGGCGGTCTCCAGGTCGGCCTCGTTGCCGGTCGGCGCCCAGTGGGAGAGGCGGATGCCCAGTTCCTGGAGGGCGAAGACCGGGCGGCCCTGGTGGCCGGACTGGGTGATCAGCGCGATCGACGGGCCGGGGAGGTCGTCGCGGAACCGCTCGAAGGCGTTGAGGTTGGTGTTGGGGCCGAGCAGGCGGATGCCCGAGCGGGCCACCGCCGCCGCGAGGCGGGCCTGCGCGGCCGCGCCCTCCTCGCCCGTCTCCGCGAACCCGGAGGCGAAGACGACGGCGAACTTCACCTTGGTCTCGGCCAGTTGCTCGATGACGGGCAGTGGGTCGGCGACCAGCAGGACGGCCAGGTCGACCTGTTCGGGCAGGTCGGCCACGGACGGCGAGCAGGGCAGGCCGAAGACGCTCGCGCGGGTGGGGTGCACGGGATGCAGCCGCGCCCCCACCCGCTCGGCCCAGCCCACCAGTTGCCGGGTGACACCGGTGTTCGGGCGTCCTTCGGCGTCCGAGGCGCCGATGACCGCGACCGACTCCGGCCGGAAGAACCGGTCCAGGTCGGGGACGGCCGCGTACAGCGGACGGCCGCTGACGTCGAGGTCGTCCGCCGCGGGGGGCCGGCCGTGGACGGCGGGCCCGGGGTGCTCGCCGCACGCGATGACCCGGGCCCGGCGGGAGTCGGTGGTGAGGGTGCCGTGGGTTGATCCAAGCATCGGTCCGCCCGCTCCTGTGTGACTGCCATGAGTGACCGTCAAGTAACTGACGCTCTGTCAGGTTACATACCTGACGGAGTGTCAGGAATGGTCGTGCACACAGAAAGGAGCGGGCGGAGGTGGACGCGGACGACGACTACAGCGCCGCCAGCACCTCCTTCGCCACCCGCTCGCCCGACCGCACGGCGCCGTCCATGAAGCCCATCCAGTGGACGGAGGTCTCCGTGCCCGCCCAGTGGATCCCGCCGACCGGCTCGCGCAGGGCCGGGCCGTACTGCGTCAGGACACCCGGTGCGGCGATCGAGACGGGGCCGCCGCGGGTGTAGGCCTCGTTGTTCCAGCGTTGCAGGACGAAGGACGAAGGGGAGGCGGCTTTCTCGCCGAAGTACGTCACGTAGTCCTTCAGCACGGCGGCCCTGACCTCCGCCTCGCTCGCCGCGTCCAGCTTGCGGGCCTCGTCGGCCTCGATGAAGCCCATCAGAGCGCCGTACGAGGCGTCGGGCGGGGAGTTGTCGAAGGTGGAGCTGATCACTCCGGTGTCGCTGACGACCTGGCCGTTGAGGCCGTCGGCCCGCCAGAAGGGGGTGTCGTAGATCGCGATCGCCTTGCCGACCGAGGCCATCGGCAGGCGCTGGGTGAGCTGGTCGCGGGCGGCCGGCAGCAGCGGCTCGTACCGGATGCGGGCGGCGAGCGGCGGAGGCACGGCGACGACGACCCGCCGGGCGGTGACGGTGATGCCGTCGGCGGTGACGACGTACTTGCCGCCGGACCGGGCGATCGTGCGCACCGGGGCGTTCGGCACCACCCGGTCGCCGAGGGTGGCGGCGAGTCTGACCGGCACCAGCTGGGAGCCGCCGACGAAGCGCAGTTCCTGGGCGCCGTTCGCGGTCTCGGTGAGGCGTTCCAGGGTGCCGGGGGTCGTCTCGTTGCCGGCGGCCGCGATGTAGAAGAGGACGAAGAGGAGCGAGAGTTCGCGGGGCTCGGCCGAGAAGATCGAGGTGCAGGCCACGTCGAGGAGGAACTTCGCCGACGGGACCACCGCGTTGGCGTTCAGCCAGCTCTCGAAGGTCTGCTTGTCCCACTCGGCGGCCTTGGCGGCGGTCCAGGGCGCGTCGACCGGCACCTGCTTGGCCATGTCGTCCAGCGAGGCCTGCACGATCGCGGCGTTGGCGAGGCCGGCGACGTCGACGGGCGGGACCGAGCCGAGGAGGCCGTCGGTGGCGTACGGGGTCTTCTTGCCGTCCTTGTAGAGGAGGTTCTTGCCGGTGTTGTAGGTGGCGAAGGTGGCCACGCCCAGGGAGTCGGCGAGCGCCTTGATGCGGTCCTGGGTGGGGCCGATGAACTCGCCGCCGCCCTCGGTGACTCCCCCGCCCGTCAGGGGGAGGTTGACGACCCGGCCGCCCACGCGGTCGCGGGCCTCCAGGACGGCGACCGTCCGGCCGGCGGCCACCAGGTCGCGGGCCGCGGTGAGGCCGGCGAGTCCGCCGCCGACGATCGCGACGTCCACGTCCCGGGTGGTGGCCGCGGCGGCCGTACCGGCGGCGGCCGAGGTCACGGCGGTGGCGCCGGCGGCCACGGCGGCGGTACGGCCGAGCAGGGAACGGCGGGACATGCCGGGGGAATGCTGTCTTTCACTTGCCACGTGCGTCCTCCGTCGAGCTTCGGGAGCGAGCGAGGGTGGAACCAAAAGATGAACAGTGCTCACATTCTGGCTCCGTGGGAGGGCGCGGGACAACGTTCTCGTCACATCTGGCACAGGTGTAACGGGCAGCGAGGTGAGGGGAGTTGACCCCGGGAGCCGGCGGCCACGGCCTGCCGGGGCGGGCTTTCGGAGGTGGCGGGGGTGGGCCGGCGGAGGTGGCAGGGGTGCGTTACCGGAGGTGGCGGCGTACGGCCTTCGCGATCTTCTCCGCGTCGATCGCCAGCTCGCGGAGCGTGCCGCTGATGGGGGTGGTGAAGCCGGTGAAGTACAGGCCGGGGGTGTCCTTGGGGGCGCGGGCGCCGTGGCCGACGGGTCTGCCGCGGTCGTCGAGCACGCCGAGGTGGCCGACCAGGCCCTCCAGGGCGCGGACGTACCCGGTGGCGGCGACCACGGCGTCCGGGGTGATCCGGGTGCCGTCGGCGAGGACGATCTCGCCGCCCTCCTCGAACCCGGCCACGGCGGCCACGACCTCCACCCGGCCCTTGCGCACGGCGTCGATCAGGCCGACGTCCTGCACCGGGATGGCGCCCTCCTTGACGCGGGAGTACAGGCCGCTGTCGGGGCGGGGCAGACCGTGCGCCGACAGGTCCGGCACGCTGAGCCTCGCCATCGGTCGCGCGAGCCGGTCGACGAGGCGGACCGGCAGCCGTCGTACGAGCACGGCCGTGTACTGCGCGGCCCAGCCGGCCGTCGAGCGCCGCACGATGTGCGGGGCGGTGCGCACGGACAGCCGCACCCGGGCCGCACCGCTCTCCACCAGGTCGACCGCGATCTCGGCGCCGGTGTTGCCGACGCCGACGACGAGGACGTCCCGGTCGGCGTACTCCTTGCCGCTGCGGTAGGCGGCGGCGTGCGCCAGCTCGCCCGTGAACTCCTCGCGGCCGGGCCAGTCCGGCAGGTGCGGGGTGTGGTTGTAGCCGGTGGCGACGACCACCGCCGAGCCGACGAGCTCGCGCCCGCCGGTGGCGCGCAGCAGCCAGCCGGTGCCGTCCGGGGTGCGCTCGACGCGGGAGACCTCGACGCCGGTGACGATCTCCAGCTCGTGGACCTCGGCGTACTTCTCCAGGTAGCGCACCATGTCGTCGCGCGCCACCCACCGCCCGAACCGGCGCGGCATCGCGAGCCCGGGCAGGGCCGACAGGCGCCGGGTGGTGTGCAGATGCAGCCGGTCGTAATGGCGCCGCCAGGACGCGCCGACCCCGTCGGCCTTCTCCACGACGACGGCCCGTATGCCCTGGGCACGCAGCGCGTACGCGGTGGCGAGGCCGCCGGGACCGCCGCCGATGACGTAGACCGGGCGGTCGGCCGGGTTCGCGGTGGTGATCGCCTGAGGGGCCGGGCGCGGTGCGGAGTCTTCCATGAGCGCGAGCGTAATCACGCGTGCCGTTGATGGGTCTCGGTCAAGACCGGAATTGGTTGCGGATCGATCACGCATGGGGGAAGTGGGGGCAGGACCGGTGACGTAGACCACTCGGTTGTGCGCGACCGGGCGGATCGGTGGGGAAACCGGTGGGGAGGCGGCGGGAATCCGGTGGGGAGGCGGCGGGGAAAGGGGACGACGCCTGGCCCGGGTGCGCTCGGGCCAGGCGTCGCGTGCGGACGGCGTCGGTGACTATGACGGGAAACTGACGCCGCCGCGTCCAGGGTGCCTCCCGGAGGGGCCGGGAGGCATGCGGAACTACTGCTTCTCGACCTTTGCGCCGGCCTTGGCCTTGTGGCCCGTCACCTTGGCGATCCACGCGATGAAGTCGCCCGGGTCGGTGTTGGCGCCGTGGCCCTGGTCCCAGTAGTAGAGGTGGTCGACGTCGTCGCCGAGGCCGTTCGCGGCGGCGGCGATGTTGGCGGAGACCGTCAGCGAGGTGTCGGAGTCCTTGGTGCCGAGGCGGATCCACCAGTGCTTGCTGCGGCCCGCGTTGGGCTTGTCGGCCAGGAAGTACATCGGGTTCATCAGCCGCAGCATCTCGGGGATGTCGCTGTCGAGGCGCTTGGCGGTGAGCCCGGTGGTGTCGTTCTTCAGGCTGTAGGCCGTGAAGTGACGGGAGATGACCGTGCCCTTGCCGAACTCGTTGTTCTCGCCCGCCGACAGGTCGAAGGCGTCGAAGGCCGGGGTGTTCTTCTTGCGGGCGCCGACGTGGGTGAGGAAGTCCGCCCAGGAGAAGCCGGCCCTGCCGTTCTTCCAGGTGATGAAGGTGTTGGCGGCGAGGTACGTCTCGCGGGCGGTGTCGGACAGCGCCGCGAGGTAGGTGGTGGCCGACGGCTCCAGGTACTGCTTGACCAGGTACTCGTCGTAGTTGCGGGCGTTCAGCGTGCCGAAGCCGTTCAGGCCCTTGAGCTTCAGTCCGGCCTGGTACTCGGCGAACTGCGACCGGAGCGCCTTCGACACCGTCTGGTCGACCTGCGCGCCCGTGCTGAGCGCGTTGCCGCCCCAGTTCCACTCGTAGGAGCCGTCGGCGTGCTCCAGGTCGGTGATCGGGCACCAGGCGCCGGTCGCGAAGATCGCGTCGGAGGCGTCGGCCGCGCCGAGCTCCTCGAGGTACTCGGCGTAGAGCGGGCTGTCGCCGGACGCGCCGAGCAGCGAGGAGAGCGCGCCGCCCGCGCTGGTGCCGGCGGACACGATCCGGTCGGTGTCGCCGGGGATGACGCCCTTGTTGGCCCGCACGTACCGCACGGCGGCCTTGAGGTCGACGATCGCGGCGGGAGCCACGCCGTAGTACTCGCCGGCCGAGTTCTTGAGCGTACGGCCGCGGGCGCCGGGCTCGACGACGACGTAGCCGGCGGCCAGGGCCAGCAACTGGTTGGAGGACAGGGCCCCGCCGGTGGCGTTGGTGTTGCCGTTGGCACCGGGGGCCGAGGCGGAGGCCGAGGCGGAGGCCGAGGGGGAGGACGAGGGGGCTCCGCCGGGCGCTCCGCCGCCCATTCCGCCGCCCATGCCGCCGGCGCCGATCCCGGTGGCGTCCGCCACGGAGGACGGCATGTAGCCGCCGACGGAGTTCGCGAACAGGATCGGCGCGTTGCTCGCGTCGACCGCCGTGCCGTCGATCTCGACCGGCACGCTCACGTTCAGCGACTGGTAGGTGGCGTCCACCGGCTTGGCGACGTAGGTGATCGCCTTCCAGAAGTGGTACTTCACGGCGTGCTCGTCGCCCGCGGTGTCCGTGACGGTCGTCGTGAGCTCGGTGTAGGCGTCCGGGTCGAAGGCCAGGGAACCGGCGTCCGAGGACGAGGACGTCGACGTGCCGCCGGACGCCTGCGCGCTCAGGGCGATGCCGCCCACTGCCGCGACACCCGCGGTGGCGCCGAGCCCCAAGACGACCGACCTGCGCTTGACTGCCCTGTGCTTCACGATGCTGCCTCTCGATGAACCGGGTGGTGACTGCGTGCTCTCCGGGCTTGCGTTGGTGAACGTAATTCGGAGCCAACAAAATCGTCAACAATCTGCGGGACATTCACGGGCGACGCACAGTTTCATGGTGAACGCACAGGGATCTCTCATGCGAGATGCATGCGGAAGGGTGCGGGGAGGGGGACGGGAAGTGGTACGGGAAGTGGTACGGGAAGTGGTACGAGGGTGCCCTGGGGGATGCCTCGGGAGGGCGCGGCCTTCCCGGATCGGATCGCCTGACGTACCGTCAGATACATGGAGATGGGCAACCGTTTCGACGTCCCCGAGGCCGACGCCTTCACGCGCGCGTACTGGGACGCGGCCGTCGGGGGCCGGCTGCTGATCCGGCGCTGCGGGGCCTGCGCGCGGGCCCACCACTACCCCCGGGAGTTCTGCCCGTTCTGCTGGAGCGAGGACGTGACCTGGGAGGACGCGAGCGGCCTGGCCACGCTCTACACCTGGTCCGTCGTCCACCGCAACGACCTGCCGCCCTTCGGGGGGCGCACGCCGTACGTCGCGGCGGTGGTCGACCTGGCGGAGGGGCCGCGGATGTTCACGGAGATCGTGGGGGAGGCGGCCGGGGAGGTGCCGGCGGGGCTGCGGGCGGGGCTGGAGCTGGCGGTCGCGTTCCGGGACGGGGTGCCGGTGTTCCGGCCCGCGCCGTGAAAGTGGCTCAGCAGGTGCGGGAGAACACCTACCGTGGCCGGAGTGTCATGCGTACGGATCCGGGGCCGGCCGCCGAGACGCCTCGGCACCACCGTCTCAAGGGCAGCCTGGCACACGGCACGCACCGGGGGCGGACCTGCCGGCAGTGGCAGATCGAGGCGACCGGGGGCGGGCGGGTCCGGTATCTCCTCGACACGTCCCGTGCCGCCTGTTGGATCACCTTCGCCGGGACAGGGCACCCTCGGGCCACGGACCGCCCCTGAGAGGTGTCCTCAGGGCCACAACCGCTCCCTGGACCAGGACTCTCCGGACCGGCGGTAGCGCAGCCGGGCGTGACGGCGGGCGGCGTCCCCCTGGAAGAACTCGACCTCGTCCGGGCGCAGCCGGTACAGGGTCCAGGTCGAGGACTTGGCCGTCGGGTTCGCGCGGGCGTGTTCCCAGGCCGCCTCCGACGCTCTCGTCAGTTCCTCCGCCGAGGCCAGGACCTCGCTCTGCCGTCCGGTCAGGGCGGCGGCCAGGGCGCCCGTCGAGCGGGCGTGCAGGTCGGCCTGGGCCTCCTCGGAGGGTGCGGAGGTGACCGGGCCGCGCACCCGGATCTGGCGGCCCAGCACCGGCCAGTAGAAGGTGAGGGCCGCGTACGGGCGCGCGGCGAGCTGACGGCCCTTCCGGCTGGTGGCGTGGGTCGCGAAGGCCCAGCCGTCCGCGTCGGCGCCGTGCAGCATCACGATGCGGGCGTCGGGAAGGCCGTCCTCGCCGACGGTGGCGAGGGTCGTCGTGTGCGGTTCCCGCTCGCCCGCCGCCACCGCCTCGGCGAACCAGTCCGTGAAGAGGGACAGCGGCTCGGCGGGGGCTTCCTCCGGGGCGAACGGCGCCAGCGCGGTCACCTCCGGGTCCCACACCCGCAGCGACCTCAGCAGTTCATGAAGATCCTTGGCCATACCGCGAGGGTAGGCGGTCTAGTGCCGGGCGAACTGGACCCGCGTCGACTGCACCACGTTCGCCCGGACGGCGATCCCCTCGACCGTCAGCCGCTCCCCGTAGATGTCGGTGAGCCGGAGCGCGCCGCCGCAGCCGGTGCCCTGCTCGGAGAGGAAGTAGTTGTAGTCGGTGCGCGCCAGAGCGGTCCAGCCGGCGCTCGTGCGGACCTCCAGCCGGGCCAGCGGGTTGCGGTGGCCGATCGCCTGGATGCCGCACCAGTACCGGGTGGAACCGGTCTTGTAGCGGATCGAGACCGTGTCGGACGTGGCCGGGCTCAGCAGGCTCCAGGTGACCGGGATCCGGCCCGCCGAGAGCGGGGCCAGCTTGGCGAAGGCCTGTCGGCTGAGGTCGAGTTGGCCTGCCTCGCAGGGCGCCGGGCACTCGTTGGTGATGCGGACCGTGATCGACGCTCCGCTCCCGGTCCGGACGAGGACGTACGCGCCGCACGCCTTGGACGTCTCGTAGTCGGCGGTGTTCATCGCCGCGGTCATGACGTCGGAGGTCGGGCCGTAGGAGCAGGCGCCGTTGCCGTCTCCGACGTCGTACGAGGTGGCGACGCCCCGGTAGGAGGTCCCGGGCGCGATCCGCCCCGCCGACGGTGCCGTGCCGGACGCGGTCCGCGCGGCGGGCGCGGCCGAGCGCCCGCCCGACGAGCCGGACGCGCCGGACGGGGTGGCGGCCGGCGTGGACGCCCGGCCGGCCGTCGCGCTCGGGGACGCGGTCGACGGCTTCGGCTTCGGCGACGGCGACCCGGTGGTCCCGGTCGCCGTCGGCGAGCCGCTCACCCCGGCCCCGGCGGCGGGCACGACCGTGCGGGCCCCGCCGTCGGCCCCGGTCTCGGACCCGCCGTCGGGTCGGAAGGCCACGACCAGGGACACGACGAGCGCGACGGCGGCCACGGCGACCACCGTGACGACGGGCACGCGGCGCGTGCGCCGCTCGGGGCGGGGCCGGCGGTGTGAGGAGGATGCCACGGATGAATCCTTACGCGGTTCGGCGAAGCACGTCCTGGAAAGCTTTCGACTCGTCAGTCGTCGCCGGACCCGGAAAGGTTGCCGTGCCCGCCGGAAAGCCCGGCAAAAAGCCCGGCCGCGCCCGAGTCCGCGCACTCGGGCGCGGCCGGGCCGCCGGACCTGACGGGCCGCGCCCGACCTGCCGGGAGGGGCGGTGCGGCGGGCCTCAGTCCCGTCCCAGGACCACGGTCCCCGACGAGCAGAACCACCCGCCGGTCCCGGAGGCGACGCCCAGCCGGGGCAAGCCCCCGTCCGTCGCCCTCACCTGTCGGTCCCCGCCCTCGCCCCGCAGTTGCCGTACCGCCTCCACCAGCAGGAACAGCCCCCGCATGCCCGGGTGCTGGGCCGAGAGACCGCCCCCGTCCGTGTTCACCGGCAGGGCGCCGGACAGGGTCAGCCGCCCCTTCTCGACGAACGCGCCGCCCTCGCCCTTCGCGCAGAAGCCCAGGTCCTCGAGGGTCACCAGCGTCATGTAGGTGAACGCGTCGTAGATCTGGGCGAAGTCCATCTCCCGCGGACGCAGCCCCGCCCGCTCGAAGGCCAGCCGGCCGCTCACCGCCGCCGGGGAGACCGTGAAGTCGTCCCACTCGGACATCGAGGCGTGCGAGACGTGCTCACCCGTACCCAGGATCCACACCGGGGCCGTGCGGCAGTCGCGTACGTACTCCTCGGCCGCGAGGAGGACCGCCGCGCCGCCGTCGGAGCGCAGGCAGCAGTGCAGTTTGGTGAAGGGGTCGGCGATCATCGGGCCGGACAGGACGTCGTCCACCGTCACCGGGTCGCGGAACATCGCGTCGGGGTTCAGGGCCGCGTTCGCCCGTGCCTGGACCGCCACCTCCGCCAACTGCTCGATCGTCGTGCCGTACTGGAGCATGTGGCGGCGGGCGGCCATGGCGTACTTGGCGACCAGGGTGTGGCCGTAGGGGACCTCGAACTGGAGCGGGCCGCGGCCGCCGAAGGCGAAGGTGCCGGTGCGGCGGCCCGCCTTCACGTCCGCGCGGGCCGTCGAGCCGTACGCCAGCAGGACCGCGTTCGCGTGACCGGCGGCGATCGCGTCGGCCGCGTGCGCCGCCATGACCTCCCAGGTCGAACCGCCGACGGAGGTGGAGTCGACCCAGGTGGGCCGCAGGCCCAGGTAGTCCGCCACCTCGACGGGGGCCAGCGTGCCGAGCCCGGCGGACGCGAAGCCGTCCACCCGTGACCGGTCGAGCCCCGCGTCCGCCAGCGCCCGCCGGGCCGCCTGGGCGTGCAGGGTGTAGGGGGTGGCGTCGTCCACTCGGCCGCAGTCGGAGAGGGCGACGCCGACCACGGCCACTTTCCGGGTGCCGGATGCGGATGCGGATGCCATGAATCTGACGGTACATCAGATACCGCCCGCCCTGACAGGTGCCGCCTCTCTGGGCATTCCCGTCCCCCCGCCCTAATATGACGCACCGTCAGATATGGATGAGAGAGGGGTGGCCATGGACCCCGGCTTCACCGCCGAACAGGACGGGATCCGCCGCACGTTGCGCGAACTGCTGCACAAACGCTGCGGCCCCGAAGAACTGCGCGCCGCCCTGGACACGCCCCTCGGTCACGACCCCGCCCTCTGGGCCGCCCTCGCCGAGCAGCTCGGGCTGCCCGGCCTCGCGCTGCCCGAGGCGTACGGCGGCGTCGGCTGTCCGGCCACCGACCTCGCCCTCGCCGCCGAGGAGACCGGCCGGGCGCTCGCGCCCTCCCCGCTCCTCGCGACCTCCGTCCTCGCCGCGCCGCTGATCCTCGGCCTCGGCACCGACGCCCAGCGCGCCGACCTGCTGCCCCGGATCTGCGACGGCACCCTGACCGCCGCCCTCGCCGTGCCCGCGCCCGCCCTGGCCACCGCCCTCGCCCTGACCGGTCCCCAGGACGGCGACTGGGCCGGCGGCGGGCGCGCGGGCGGGATCCAGGCCCGGCGGGTCCAGGGCGTCTGGCGGCTGTACGGCGAGGCCGCGCAGGTGCTCGACGGGCACGGTGCGGGGGCGCTGCTGGTCGCCGCGCACACCGGGGGGTTCGTACGGTCGCGCACCCTGCTGTTCGTCGTGGCGGGGGACGCCGCCGGGCTCGTCCGCACCCGGCAGACGGCCCTGGACGCCACCCGCCCGCAGGCCCGGGTCCAACTTCGGGACGTGCGAGCCGAGTTGCTCGGGAGCGAGGAGGAGGCGTCGGGCGTACCTGAGGCCCTCCGCCGCGCCGGAGACTTCGCGGCCGCCTTCCTGGCCTGCGAGGCCGTCGGTGCCGCCGACCGCGTGCTGGAGCGGACCGTCGAGTACCTCGGCCGACGGGAGCAGTTCGGGCGGGTGATCGGCTCCTTCCAGGCGGTCCAGCACCGGCTGGCCGACGTGTATGTGCAGATCCAGGCGGCCCGGTCCGCCGCGTACTACGCCGCCTGGGCGGCGGGCGGTCCCGGTGGTCCGGCCGGTCTCGCCGCCCCGGACGGCGGAGTCGGCGCGCTGGCGCTCGCCCAGGCGCTGGAGGCGTTGCGCCGGGCCGCCGCCGAGGGCATTCAGCTGCACGGCGGCATCGGCTTCACCTGGGAGCACGAGGCGCACCTGTTCTTCAAGCGGGCGGCCGGTGACGAGCTGCTGTTCGGGCCGGTCCACCGGCTGCGGGCGCACGCGGCCGAGGGGGCCCGGCTCTTCGAGCGGACGGAGGTGTCGGTGTGATCGGCGTCCGGGTGGTGCAGAAGGTCTCCTCGACGAGGGTCTTCGCCAAGGTGGCACCCCATGTCATCCCGGCCCTCGACCGGGCCGTCCATCGGCTCACCCGGGGAAAGGTGCTGCTCAGCGCCCAGATGCTGCCCGGGGTGATCCTGACGTCCACCGGGGCGAGGAGCGGGCAGCCGCGTCGTGCGCCGCTGGCCTGCATGCCCGAGGAGGGCGGCGGGAGCTGGATCCTGATCGGCTCCAACTTCGGCCGCACCGGCCACCCCGCCTGGACCGGCAACCTCCTGGCCCACCCCGACGCCGAGATCAGCTGGAAGGGCAGGGACATCCCGGTGACGGCCGTGCCGCTGACGGGGGAGGAGCGGGCGGCCGTCTGGAGGGAACTGCTGGCCTTCTGGCCGCCGTACGCGACGTATCAGGCCCGGTTGGAACGCGAGATCCGCGTGTTCCGGCTCACCCCGAGGGCGTAGCGGGGCTAGCGGGGCTGGGTGGCCCGAGGGTCCCAGGTCAGGCGGCCCTGGGGGCGAGGCGGGCTCGAGGAAGGAGGGGCTGCGGGGGCGGGAGGGAGCTCGGGCAGGCCAGGAGGGCCGGGGGCCCGGAGGCCGGGAGGCCGAGAGAGGCCCGGGGGGCGAGGAGCGCCCGGAGGTCAGGCGGGCCGGGGCCTGGAGGCCAAGCGGCCGGGGGCCCGGGGGCCAGGAGGCCCGGACGACGGGCTACAAGGCGTGCTGGAGCAGGAGGAACGTGCCGATGCCGAGCATGGCCGCGCCGGAGGTGCGGGTCACCGCTCGTGCCGCCGCCGGGCGGGCGCCCAGCAGTCTGCGGGCCAGGACGCCCACCGTCAGATAGACGGCGGCGCAGCACGCCATGTGCAGCAGGCCGAGGGCGGTCGTCTGGGCGGCCACCGGCAGGTGCCCCTCGCCCGCGGTGAGGAACTGCGGCAGGACCGACAGGTAGAGGAGCAGGCCCTTGGGGTTCAGGCCGCTGATCGTGGCCCCGCGCAGGAACACCCGGGCGCCGCCCGCCGTGATCTCCTCGCCCGCGCCCGGGGTCCCCGGCCGCCGCAGCACCGCCCACCCCAGCCACACCAGGTACGCCGCGCCCGCCACCGTCAGCCCGGTGAGCAGCGTCGGCGACCCCGCGACCAGCACCGCGAGGCCCGCCGCGGCCAGCGCCGTGTGCAGGGCGTACCCGCTCACCAGGCCGCCGACCGCCGCGCCCACCGAACGGCCGCGCAGCCCGGCGGAGATCACGTACGCCCAGTCGGCGCCCGGCACGCACACCAGCAGCAGGTCGACGGCGAGGAAAGAAATCAGCGTTCCCGAGTCCATACCGGGGACATTAGGCGCGATGCGGCCGAAAGTGTTCCCGAAGTTTTCGCAGATCGGTGCTATTCGGGGGAAGATCTGCCTCATGGATGACGTGGACCGGAAGATTCTTGCCGAGCTTCAGCAGGACGGGCGGCTGACCGTGACCGAGCTGGCCGCGCGGGTGCGGCTGAGCGTCTCGCCCTGTCACCGGCGGCTACGGGAGCTGGAGCGGTCCGGGGCGATCAGCGGCTACCGGGCGGTGGTGGAGCCGTCCGCCGTCGGGCTGACCTTCGAGGCGCTGGTCTTCGTCTCGATGCGGCAGGAGGACCGGGACACGGTCGCCGAGTTCGAGCGGGCGGTGGGCGAGGTGGAACACGTCCTGGAGGCGCAGCGGCTGTTCGGGGAGCCCGACTACCTGCTGCGGGTGGCCACCGCCGACCTCGCGGCCTTCCAGCGGCTGTACGACGAGCGCCTCGCCACCCTGCCGGGGGTGCAGCGGCTGACGTCGACGCTGGTGATGAAGCACGTGGTGAAGGACCGGGCGCTGCCCGCCTGAGGCCGACAGCGCGGCAGGCGGCAGCTCACCCGGGTGAGCTGCCGCCTGGCAGACAGGACTTGACCGTAAATCGAGTGGGGGCCGGGCTACTTCGTCGGCTTCTTGCCGGTGATGCCCAGGTGCACCAACAGGGCCAGGTTCGGCTTGAGTTCAGCCTGCTTGACGCCCCACGTCTGGAAGCCCTTCTGGTGCGAGGCGACCGCGGCGAGCATCGCGACGAGCGCGCCGGCGACCGCGCCCGGGTTCACTTCCTTGTCGACCTTGCCCTTGGACTGCAACTCGGCGACCGCGTCCGAAAGGGAGTTGTTCACCGAGTTGAGGATCTTCATGCGGAGTTTGTAGAAGCGCTTGTCCCCCTCCGCCGCGCCGAGGTCGACGACCCGGAGGATCGCGTCGTTCTTCCGCCAGAACTCCAGGAAGCCGTCGACGAGTTCCTGCGCCGTCTGCCAGCCCGCCTTGCCGACCCATGACCGCCCCTCGACGAGGCCGGTCAACTCGGCTCCCTCGGCGGCCATTTGCTCGGCGATCTCCAGTACGGCGCCTTCGACGTCCGGGAAGTACTGGTAGAAGGTCGCTGGCGAAGTGCCCGCCTTCCGGGCGACGTCGATGACCTTGACGTCGCGGTACGGAGAGGAGCTGAGCATCTCGCTGAGGCAGTCGAGCAGCTTCTGCCGCGTCGCCTGCCCGCGCCGACCGGCCACGCGGCCGTCGACGGTACGCACTTGTCCTGTCATGCCGTCAGCTTACCGAGGGGTGATCGGAGCGCTATTCGGCCGACTGCAAATGGGGTGCGAGGGGGTGCGGAGGCGGGTGTGCCTGGTCTGCGGCTTGCGTGCGACGCCGTTAGTTTGGCTGCATGGCCGAAAACAGGGCATCGGTGTACGCAGAGGGCGTCCCCTGCTGGGTGGACGCGCAGCTCCCCGACGTGGACGCGGGCAAGCGGTTCTACGGTGAGCTCTTCGGGTGGGATTTCGAGGAGGCGTACGGCTCCTCCGTGTGGGCCCGGCTGGAGGGCGAGCCGGTGGCCGCGCTCGCGCACAAGACGGACGGCCGGATGCCCACCGTCTGGACGGTGTACTTCGCGACCCCGGACGCGCAGGAGACCGCCCGCCGTATCCAGCACGCCGGCGGGCAGGTCATCATGGCGCCGCTGCCGGTCGGCGGGGCGGGCACCAGCGTGCTCGCCGCCGACCCCGAGGGTGCGGTCTTCGGCCTGTGGCAGCCGGCCGGCCACCCCGGCTTCGGCGTACGGCACCGGCCCGGCGCCTTCGCCTGGGCGCAGCTGTACGCCCGGGACACCGAGGCCGCCAACACCTTCTACGGTCATCTCTTCCACGAGGCGCTGTTCGGTCCGGGCGCCGAACCCGACTTCGGGCGGGCGCCGGTCGCCGATGTCTTCCCGGAGGTCATGCCGCCGCACTTCCTCGTCCACTTCGGCGTGCAGGACTGCGAGGCGGCGCTCGGTGCGGTGAGCCGGCTCGGCGGGCGGGTGCAGGCGGGTCCGTTCACCGCTTCGTACGGAACCGTGGCGGTCGTCACGGACAATCAAGGGGCGTCGTTCGCGCTGCTCCAGCGCTGAGAGGCGCCGTATGCGTGCTGTATGCGCGGATATGAAGTGAGACACCCCGATTGCCCCCGGGTTCGCAACCGGCCGTCCGGCCAGGAAGAATCAGGGTGCGTGCCGCCATGGCGGTGCGGTGGTGAGACGCTGCACGGGGCCGTGTACACAAGTGGGTGACGCGGTTCGTACGGGGAGGTGGCAGGCAAGTGGTGGATCAGCTGACGCAGCACGATCCGCGGCGGATCGGGCCGTTCGAGGTGCTGGGACGGCTGGGGGCCGGCGGCATGGGGCTGGTCTATCTGGCCCGCTCGGCCTCGGGCCGGCGCGTGGCGATCAAGACGGTCCGGACCGAGCTCGCCGAGGACCAGCTCTTCCGGGTGCGTTTCACGCGCGAGGTGGAGGCGGCCCGGGCGGTCTCCGGCTTCTACACGGCCGCCGTCGTCGACGCCGATCCCCGCGCCGCCGTGCCCTGGCTGGCCACCGCGTACGTGCCCGCGCCCTCCCTCGAGGAAATAGTGAACGACTGCGGGCCGATGCCGGCCCAGGCGGTGCGCTGGCTGGCGGCGGGCGTCGCCGAGGCGCTTCAGTCGATCCACGGCGCGGGGCTGGTCCACCGTGACCTCAAGCCGTCCAACGTGCTCGTCGTCGAGGACGGCCCCCGGGTGATCGACTTCGGTATCGCGTCCGGCGTCTCGAACACGCGTTTGACGATGACCAACGTGGCGGTCGGCACCCCCGCCTACATGTCCCCCGAGCAGGCGAAGGACTCGCGCAGCGTGACCGGCGCGAGCGATGTCTTCTCGCTCGGCTCGATGCTGGTCTTCGCCGCCACCGGACACCCGCCCTTCCACGGCGCCAACCCGGTCGAGACGGTCTTCATGCTGCTGCGCGAGGGACCGGACCTGGCGGGCCTGCCGGACGAGCTGCGCCCGCTCATCGAGTCCTGTATGCAGATGGACGCCACGGCCCGGCCCAACCCGGCCGACCTCCAGGCCCAGCTCGCCCCCCACCTCTTCGGCTCCGGCTCCGACGACAGCGGCACGGCGTCGGCGTGGCTGCCCGAGAAGGCGGTCACCCTCATCGAGACGCGCCGTGGCGGCCGTCCGGTGAAACCGGCGCCCCCGAGCTCCCGCAGCGGCGGCGGAGGCGGCGTGGGCATGGCCCGGCCCGCCGTACCGGCGGTGCCGCCCCCGCCGTCCCACGCCCCCGTGGTCCTCTCCCGCCCGGCGCCCGCGCCCGTGGCCGTCGGCGCCCCCGACATCGGTCCCGTCCGGCTGGCGGGCGCCGCCGTGCCGATCGGGCCGGGGCCGCGCGTCGCCGACGTCCGTGCCGCGGCCGCCGTGAAGGCGCCGGTGGCCGAGCCCGGCCTGGTCGCCAACTGGTCCCGCCCGCGCCCCGGTGTCAACGGCGCCGACACGACCGTGCCGGCCCCGCAGGGCGCGCCCTCGGAGACCCCGGCGGGCTGGCGGCCCTGGCGATTTCGCATGTCGAACGATGTGTGGGGCACGCCGGCCGTCGCCGGGGACCTCGTCTACGTGACCTCCTTCGAGGTGCACGCCCTGGATGTGGCCACCGGCCGCCGTCGCTTCAAGACGCGGGACGTGGCCTGGTCGATGGCGGTCGCGGACGGCAGGGTGCACGCCTCCGACGGACCCACCCTGTTCGCGCTGGACGCCCGTGAGGGCGGCGACCTGTGGCGGCTGTCGACGGACGCCTGGGTGTACTCGCTCAAGGCCGACCGGGGCACGGTCGTCACCGGCACGCGCGGCGGCGGTGTCCAGGCCTGGGAGGCCTCGGCCGGCCAGAAGCTCTGGGAGATCACCGGCTGCCAGACCGACTTCGAGTCCCCGGAGGCCGGGCCGGTCCTGCACGAGGGCACGGTCTACGTCTGGCAGGACGCGCGGCTCAGAGCCCTGGACGCCCGCACCGGCGAGGAACGCTGGTCGTACCCCGTCGGCGACACGGCCTCCTGCGGCGGTGTCCCGGTCCGCGTCACCCCCGCCCCCGACGGCTACGTCTACCTCTCCGCGGGCACCCGCGTCCTCGCCGTCGACGTCGCGAGCGGCATGGTGCGCTGGCACTTCGAGGCCCCGGCGGTGTTCCTGTCCCCGCCGACCTTCGTGCCCGGCCCGGCGGTGACCGGCGGCGGCGTCTACCTCGCCGACTACCTCGGCACCGTGTACGCCATCGACGCCACCGACGGGCGCGACCGCTGGCGCATCGCCACCGAGGCCCGCGCCTCCGTCGACCCGGTGCTGGTGGCCGCCGGCCATGTGCACGTCGGCAGCGGCAAGGGGCTCTACACCCTGGACGCGGTCACCGGCACGCCCAAGTGGCGCTTCCAGGCGGGCGGCGACATCGTGGGCGCCCCGGCGGTCGCGGAGGGCCGTATCCACTTCGGCTCCACGGACCACCTGCTGTACACCCTTAAGGCCGACGACGGCAGGCTGCGCTGGAAGCTGGCGACCGGCGGCGAGATCACCGGCTCCCCGGTGGTCCGCGACGGCGTCGTGTACGCGTCCAGCAAGGACCGCTGCGTGTACGCCCTGGACGCGGAGAAGGGCACGGGCACGGCGCGGACGGCCTGAGCCGACCGCCCACCGCCGCGAGGACGGTCGTCGTGCCGGGACGGCCGTCGTGCCGGGTGCACGGAAGGGACCTGGACGGCGGCCGCCACCGCAGACGCTACGCCGGGGACCGGCCGGTCGCCACGCGGTGACATGACCGTGACAGGCGGTGCCTACGCTGTCGGTATGGATCGACGGGGGCGGAAACTCAGGTTCGCAGCGGTGGCGGTGTGCGTCGTACTGGCGCTGACCGGCTTCTCGACGAGCAGGGGCCACGGCAGGAGCCACAGCGGCGGGGGCGGCGGAGGGTGCAGCAGCTCCGACCAGAACCACGACAGCTCGTCGTCGACGTCGGGTTCGACGTCCAGCGGCTCGTCCGGCAGCACGTACCACGACTACGACGACGATGACGACTACTCCGACGACACCTACGGCGACGGCGGCTCCTCGAGCACGTCCACGGCGCTGAGGGACGCCACGGTGGAGCTGATCGACTGCGCGACGCCGAGCGAGGCGTACGCGACGGTCGAGGTCACCAATCCCAACTCCACCGGCGGCTACTTCACCGTCACGGTCGACTTCCTCGACGCGGGTTCCGGCCGCCTGGAGGAGCGGAGCGAGGAAGCGTACGTCTCGGCGAACGACTCGGCGACGGTACAGGTCGACCTGTCCGCCCCGGCCGTCGCGGCGAAGGTCGACACCTGCGACCCGGAGCCGTACGCACCGGCCCGCTGACCGGACTTCTCTCAACGGGCCGACGCCTCCACGGGCACCTCCGCCCACACCGTCTTGCCCACCGGCACGCGAGGAGTCCATCCCCACCGCAGGGCCAGGACGTCCACCAGGAGCAGTCCGCGACCGGACTCGCCCTCGGGGCACACCGGGGGCGGCAGGGCGGGCGGCCGCTTCCCGGAGGCGGCGTCCGCGACCTCGACACGGACCAGGCCCGCGGCCGCGTCGAGGACGAGCCGCAGGCCGAAGTCCCGCCCCGGCACCCGCCCGTGCCGCACCGCGTTCGCCGCGAGCTCGCCGACGACGAGGGCGACCGCGCAGGACGCGTCCGACGTCGACGGATGGCCCCACTCCTCCATCCGCCGGACGGCGAGCCGCCGGGCGAGCCGCGCACCCCGCGCGGTGGCGGCGAACTGCTCCCCGAACGAGCGGAGTTCGCGCGGCTCCTCGTCCGCGGCCCCCTCGTCCGCGGCCTCCTCGTCCGAGACTCCGTCGTTCGAGGCTTCTTCGCTCACGGCCTCGTCGTTCGAAGCGGTCGTTCCTGTCAGCACGGCTTGTCCGTCCCTGTTCGTAGGGTCCGCGACGCTTCACGGTGTACGCGAATCGTCACTTTCTGTGTTCAAGAGTCGTCGGATCGCCCTACGCTCGACAGGTGACACAGCCTTACTTTTCATCCCGTAAGGAACGGAAGTGACGCTTTGGCCAACGGAATTGATCCCAGTGCGTCGATGGCGGCCCTCTTCGGCGCACGGGTGCGCAGGCTCCGTACGGCGGCCGGGCTGACCCAGGCCGAGCTCGGCGACCGGACGCACGTGGTGAGCACGCGGATCACCCAGATCGAGCGGGCGTCCGGCGCGAAGCCGACGCTGGAGCTGGCGCGTGCGCTGGACACGGCCCTCGGCGCGGACGACCTGCTGGTCGAGCTGTGGCCGTACGTGTACCGGGAGGCGTTCCCGGACTGGTCGCGGAAGTTCATGGAGTACTCGGCGCGGGCGGTGGCCATCAGGCAGTACGCGGCTCATGTGGTGCCGGGTCTGTTGCAGACGGAGGACTATGCGCGGGCGGTGCTCAGCCTGGACGCTCTGTTGGACGACGAAGAGCAGCTGGAAGAGCGCGTCACGGCCCGAATGGGACGGCAGGGACGCCTGAGCTCGCCCGACCGGCCGGAGCTGTGGGTCATCCTGGACGAGGCGGTACTGAGGCGTCCGATCGGTGGCGACGCCGTGATGCGTAAGCAGTTGGCGCGGCTTCTCGACGCGGCAGCAGAACGCCACATCACCGTGCAGGTACTGCCGTTCGACCAAGGCGGACACGAGGCCATGGGTGGCTCGCTGACGGTCCTGACCCTGCCGGACGGCTCAGAGGTGGCCTACACGGAGGGTTCGGACTACGGCCAACTGATCGAGGAACCAGCCAACGTCAGCCGCTACAAGGTGATTTACGATCGGCTGCGGGCGGCAGCCCTGCCCCCGCTCATGTCACTCGACATGATCCGGTCCACGATGGAGGGCAACTACCGTGGCTCGAATCTCCCGTCCCGATCTGAACGGCGTCGCCTGGCGCAAGAGCAGCTACAGCAATCAGGCGGGGGGCGACTGCGTGGAGGTGGCCGACGGGTTCCGGGCCGTCGTCCCGGTCCGTGACAGCAAAGCCCCGCACGGTCCCGCGCTGTGCTTCGGAGCAGCCTCCTGGGCCGCTTTCATAGGCGAGTTGAGGACCGGCCGCCACCGCCCCTGAGGCGACCGGCCCCCGGCCGCCGTCCGCGTTCCGGGCTCACCGGACCCTTGTCCGCGAGGGTCCGGCGGGACGCTGACCTCCTGAAAGAACCGGGGGAAAGAACCTCCCGCCCACCCACCCTCCCCGGCCGCGAGGCCCGCGTCACCCGTGCGGGTGACTGGCTTGCAGCAGCGGGACACGGGCCGTTACGTTCGCCGCGACAACCGCAAACAGATACGGCCCCCGGCCGGGACTGGCATCCCGAACGAGGGCCTGACCGATCAGGAAGCAGACCTTCCCGATGGCTGAATCGCAGTCTAACGCGCGCCTTCGCGCCGACGCCGGAGCTCCGTCCTCCGGCGTGATCCATGTCCGCACCGGCTCACGGCCGACTTCACGGTGATCTCCAACGCCCTCGCCCAACGGCGTGGCAGCGCGGTCACGATCGGCGTCGCGGCGTACATCGCCTCCCTGCCCGACGGCTCCCCCGTGACGATCACCGCACTGTGCGCGCACTTCAGCGAGGGCGAGATCCTGATCTCGCGAGCGCTGAGGGAGCTGGAGGCGGCCGGACACCTGGAGCGCCGCCGCGAGCGAACGCCCACCGGACAGGTCCGTACCCGAACATACTTCTACGACGTACCCGACGGCGCGCCGCATCGTGGCTCAAGGGCAAGGCCGCCGGAGCGCCACTGGTCCACCAGGTTGAGCCGGCGCGGAAGGGGCAGCCTTCGGTGCCGTTCATCGCGGTGGCCGAGGCACACGTGCTCCGCTCTCTGCGTTCCCTCGGCCTTCGCATGAGTGAGATCAAGGAAGCCGCCGCCGTACGGGACGCCTTCGACACCCCTTACGGCCTCGTGTCGAAACGCATCGCGACGGACGGTGTGGACATCTTCGTCGAACACGGTCTCGGAGATCTCCGCAGAGCCCGGGACGGCCAGGCCCCTATCCAGGAAGTGGTCTCCAGCTATCTCCGTAACCTGAACTGGGACGCTGGCGACGACTTTCCCTCCAGCCTGCGGCTGAGGCAGTACGGGGAGGTCCGCGTCGTGATCGACCCCAGGTTCGGCCATGGTCTTCCCGTGGTGGCGGCCAACCGCGTCTCGGTCAAGGCGATCACCGACCTGTGGGAGGCCGGGGAGAGCGTCGAGGACATCGCGTACGACTACGCCATGACGCCTGAGCAGGTGGACGCGCTCTGCCAGGCAGTGGTGCGTCTTGCCGCCTGAGTTCTTCCTCGACCGGAATCTCGGTCGTCGTGTCGCCGAAGGACTGAGGACTTGCGGGTGGACCGTTCACCGCATCGGCGACGTCTTCCCGGACGACGGGCAGGACGTCGCCGACGAGGAGTGGATCGCGCACGGTCTCGACCGGTCGTGGGTCCCGCTCTCGAAGGACGGCCGGATCAAGACGCGGGACCTGGAGATCCAGCCTGTCCTGGAGCGTAAGGCAGTGCCTTTCTATCTCGACAATCAGCAACTTCGCACCACCGAGATGATCGAACGTCTCGTGGCACGCCGTGACGCGATCCACCGGGCTGTGGGGAGCGGCGGGCCGGCTGCCTACGCGGTGAGGAGCGACCGCATCGAGCGCACCTGGCCGTGA
This sequence comes from Streptomyces zaehneri, assembly GCF_032248645.1. NCBI lineage: Bacteria > Bacillati > Actinomycetota > Actinomycetes > Kitasatosporales > Streptomycetaceae > Streptomyces > Streptomyces zaehneri. The sequence goes on along the minus strand of NZ_JASTTJ010000011.1, from coordinate 178,808 downwards.
CGGGGCGAACTGCGCGCCGGCGGCGGGGGCTCAGCGGATCCGGGGTTCGGTGGTCGAGCGGGCGGTGAACAGTTCCGTCTGGCGGGCGGTGGGCAGGTTGCCCAGCGAGATGAGATGCGGTGCCTGCGCGAACCCCATCGCGCGGGCCGTCTCCTTCGCCGACCACAGTGCCCGCACGGTGCCCTGGATTCCGGCGGGGGGATACCCGGCGATGACGGCGGCGCAGGCCACCGCGGCGGCCGATGCCCCTCCGGTGTCGGTGAGTTCGGACACGAGTCCGATGTCGTGGGCGCGCCGGGCGGAGATCCGTTCCGCCGTTCCCATCAGCATCATCCGCGCGACCTCCCCGTACGGCATCCGCTGCGCCAGCAGCACCGACTCGTACGCGCTGACCATCCCGTACGTGGTGTGCGGGTCGAAGAACACGGCGTCGGCGCCCGCGACGACGAACTCGCACTCCCCGAGCAGGTAGAAGGCGCCCCCGCAGGCCATCCCCTCCACGGCGGCGACGACCGGCTTCCACAGGTCGTTCGCCTTCGGGCCGACGGTCAGCAGCGGATCGTCCTGCATGTACGGGGAGCCGGGCTGCGGCACGACGGCGTCCCGGTCGAGGCCGGTGCAGAACGCCCGCTGTCCGGCCCCGGTGAGGACGACGGCCCGTACCGAGTCGTCGAACCGCAACTCCCGCCAGATGCGCCGCAGTTCGCGGACGGTCTCGAGGTCGAGGGCGTTCAGCCGGGCCGGCCGGTCCAGGGTGACCACGGCCACGCCGGTGTCCTTGTCGAGGTCCAGTCGCACACTCACGGCCGCTCCAGGATCCACTGCGGAAGCCCGTCGCCGTCGAAGACGACCTGTACGCGGGCGCCGATGCGGATGCGGTCGGGGGGGAAGGAGTCGATCGGCGCCCCCGGTCCGCTCACCAGGTTCCCCACCAGCCGGATGCGGGGCGCCTCGGCCAGCTCGACGAGGATCACGTTGTAGGGGGCGTGGGCGGCGTAGTCGGGCAGCAGGGGCGGGTGCGGGACGACGTAGGACCAGATCCGGCCGCGTCCCGACATCCGCCGCCACCCGCTCGCGAAGGACTGGCAGTGCGGGCAGCAGGGGCGGGGCGGGAAGCGGGGTTCGGCGCAGTCGGCGCAGGCCTGGACGCGCAGTTCGCCCTGGGCGGCGTACCGCCAGAAGGGGGCGCCGTCGGCGTCGGTGACGGGGGTGAGCATCGCGGGATCAACTCCTCGGTGCGTTCTCCTCGGTGCGGTTCAGTTCCTGAGCAGCAGGGCGGAGGTCGGGACGCCCTCGCCGGCGGTGACGAGGCAGGTCGCGGCGCCGGGCACCTGGGCGGTGCTGGTTCCGCGCAGCTGCTTGACGCCCTCGTTGACGAGGTTGAAGCCGTGGACGTAGGCCTCGCTGAGTCCGCCCCCGCCGGTGTTGAGCGGCAGCCGTCCGCCGGTCTCCAGGGCGCCTCCCTCGGTGAACGCGCCCCCCTCTCCCCGGCCGCAGAACCCGTACCCCTCCAGGGAGAGCGGGACGAGGGGCGTGAACGCGTCGTAGATCTGCGCGACGTCGACGTCGGACGGGGTGAAGTCGGCGTGTTTCCACAGGTGCCGGGCGGCCGCCCAGGCGGGGCCGGTGAGGGGGTCGTCGTTCCAGTAGTTGACCATGCCGTGGTGCTGGGCGGGCAGGCCCTGGGCGGCGGAGTGGATGTAGACGGGTGCCCGTCGGCAGTCCCGGGCCCGCTCGGCGCTCACCACCACGCACGCCAACGCCCCGTCCGTCTCGAGGCAGTTGTCGTACAGGCACAGGGGCTCGCTGATCCATCGGGACGACATGTACATCTCGCGGGTGAGCGGCCGTTCGTACATCACCGCGGCCGGGTTCTGGTTGGCGCGGTTGCGGCAGGCGAGGGCGACGTTGAAGAGGTGGTCGCGGGTGGCGCCGTACTCGTGCAGATAGCGGCGGGCGAGCATGGCTATCTCGTCGGCGGGCCGCAGCAGCCCGAAGGGCCGGGTCCACTGGGCGGGGGTGGGGAGCTGGACGGCGGTGTTGGTCCACGGACGCGGCCCGGAGCCCCGTTTCCGCGACCGCCAGGCGACCCCCACGGTGGCCTGTCCGGCGGCGACGGCGGCGGCGAGGTGGGCGACGGTGGCGCAGGAACCGCCGCCGCCGAAACCGATCTTGCTGAAGAAGGACAGGTCCCCGAACCCGACGGCCTTCGCGAGCTCGACCTCGTCCGTCTCCTCCATGGTGTAGGAGGCGAGGGCGTCGACCTCGCCGGGGGCGATCCCGGCGTCGTCGAGGGCGGCGAGGACGGCCCGGCAGGCGAGCGTCCGTTCGTCCTCGGGGAGGTGCTTGGCGAAGGACGTCTGCCCGATGCCGACGATGGCCGTGGCGTCCTTGATTCCGGTCACTGCGGGCATGCCGCACCCACCTCCACACGGCGACAGTGCTGCTGACAGTCCGTCAGGTTACCGCTAATCTGACGGTCAGTCAGCTAGTGGTCGGGTGGGGAGGCTGGTCATGCGCGGTGACATGGAGTGGGGGACGATCCCCGGCCTGGTCCGCTGGTCCGCCGAGCGGTACGCGACGGCCGAGGCGGTGGTGGAGGGCCGTACCCGGATCTCGTACGCCGAACTCGGCGCCCGCGTCGAACGCGCGGCGGCGGCCTGTCTGGCGAACGGGGTGCGGGCGGGCGACCGCGTGGCCGTCTGGGCCCCGAACTCGCTCGACTGGATGGTGGCGGCGCTCGGCGCGGTGAGCGCGGGAGCGGTGCTCGTACCGCTGAACACCCGCTTCAAGGGCACGGAGGCGGCGGACGTACTGCGCCGCAGCGGGACGCGTCTGCTGTTCGTGACGGGCACCTTCCTCGGGACGTCGTACGTGGCGTCGCTGCGGCGGGCGGCGGCGGAGGGCGCCGGCGGCGGCCCGCTGCCTGGGCTCCCCGCGCTGGAGCAGGTGGTGGTCCTCTCGGACGACGCCCCGGCGGACTTTTGGACCTGGAAGGACTTCCTGGCGAGCGGGGAGGGCATCGGGACGGCGCAGGTCCGGGCGCGAGCGGACCGGGTGGCCGGGGAGTGGCCCTCGGACATCGTCTTCACCTCGGGCACGACGGGCCGCCCCAAGGGCGCGGTGATCAGCCACGCGCAGACCCTGCGGGCCTACGGGATCTGGACCGACCTGGCGGGGCTGCGACAGGGCGACCGCTACCTGATCGTGAACCCCTTCTTCCACACCTTCGGCTACAAGGCGGGCGTGATCGCCTGTCTGATGCGGGGCGCGACGATGATCCCGCAGCCGGTGTTCAACGTGGACACGGTCCTCGCGAACGTGGCGTCGGAACGGGTCTCGGTCCTCCCCGGCCCGCCGACCCTGCACCAGTCGCTCCTGGACCACGCGTCCCGGGACAAGCACGACCTGTCGGCGCTGAGGCTGGTCGTCACGGGCGCGGCGGTGGTGCCGCTGCGGCTCGTCGAACGCCTGCGGGGCGAACTGGGCGTGGAGACCGTCCTGACGGCGTACGGCCTCTCGGAGGCGAGCGGTGTCGTCACGATGTGCCGTCGCGGGGACGACCCCACGGTCATCGCCTCGACGTCGGGCCGCGCGATCCCCGGCACCGAGGTGCGGGTGGACGCGGCGCCGGGCGAACCCGGGGAGGTCCTGGTCCGGGGCTTCAACGTGATGCGCGGCTACTACGAGGACGAGACGGCGACGGCGGAGGCCCTGACGGCGGACGGCTGGCTGCGCACCGGTGACGTGGGCGTCCTGGACGCCTGCGGCAACCTGCGGATCACCGACCGTCTGAAGGACATGTTCATCGTCGGCGGCTTCAACGCCTACCCGGCGGAGATAGAGCAGCGCCTCGGCCTGCACCCGGACGTGGCCGACGTGGCCGTGATCGGCGTCCCCGATCCCCGCCTGGGCGAGGTGGGCAAGGCGTACGTGGTGCGGCGGCCGGGCGCGGTCTCCACGGCCGACGACCTGATCGCCTGGGCCCGGCGGGAGATGGCCAACTACAAGGTGCCGAGGGCGGTGGAGTTCGTGACCGGCCTGCCCCGCAACGCGAGCGGCAAGGTGGTCAAGGGCGAGCTGCGCTCCCGGTGACCGCGCGGGCCCCGGACACGCCTCGGCCGCGGCGGCTCCCCTCCGCGCCGCCGCGGCCGATCCCCGTCGAAGTGGTGACGGGTGGTGCCTACTTGCCGCCCAGGGCGGGCGGGACCGGCGAGTGGTTCTCGAGCGTGGTGATCTCCTCGCCGGCCGACGTGGCCGACGTGGCCGACGTGGCGGACGCGGTGGACGCGGTGGACGCGGTGGTCTCCTGCGTCGTGGTCTCCTGCGTCACCACGTCCTTGAGGGCGGGCGGCACGGGCGAGTGGTTCTCCAGCGTGGTGATGTCCGTCGGCTGCTTCTCGGTGCTGCTCATGTTCACGCTTCCCCTGTGAATGGTGTTCAAGTGAATGAGACGCCTCTGTCCGGCGATTCCCCCGAGTATCGCCGGACAGAGGCGTGGGCCGGAGTCCACCCCCATGGACTCCCCGGCCCGCATGCCCCCCGACGCGACGGACCGTTGGGTCGATTCTGTCGGCCGGTCATAAACGTTTGATGAACGCCGCCCGCGTCGGACTCATGACGCGTCCAGAGGGGCCAGCAGCCGACGCACCTCGGCGGCCTCGGGCGCCCCCGCATTCTCCAGCAGGAGCAGGGCCTCGTGCCAACAGGCGCGCGCCCGGTCCGACTGGCCCAGCGCCCGCAGGCTCTTGCCCAGCGTGTTCAGGACGCTGCCGCGGATCAGGTCACCCCCGATGACCCCGATGGCGAGGGACTGCTCCGCGTGCTGAGCGGCCTGCGCGGGACGACGGGCGGCCAGGTGCAGCTGGGCGATGCGCAGATGTGTCGTGCCCTCCCACAGCCGCTGCCGGTTGGAGGCGAAGATCAGCATGGCGTCGGTGAGCTGGGCCAGACCCTCCGGCAGGCGCCCGGCGCGGGTGAGCGCCACACCCAGGGAGTAGCGGCCGTTCGCGAGGCGCAGGCTGAGACCGAGCTGCTGGAAGATGTCGACGCCCTGCTGCGCGAGCGAGACCGCGCTGTCGGCACGGTCCATGCGCTGGTGCAACTGAGCGAGGTTGCACAGCGCGCTGGCCTCGCCAGGACGGTTGCCGTCGGCGCGGTACCCGTCGCGCGCCGTCGTCAGCAGCCGCTCCGCCTCCTCGTACCGTCCCTGGTTGAGGGCGATGATCCCCCGGTCCGTCGCCGCCCAGCTCACCGGCGTCGCGTCGTGCGCCGCCGTGGCGAGTTCGATCGCGCGCCGGGCCTCGTCGTCCGCCTCGGAGTAACGTCCGGCGGCCAGATGGACGTGGGACAGCGCCGTCCGCGCGCGGCTCTCCGCGCGGATGTCGGCGGCGTCCTGCGCGGCGTCCCGCAGGGCCGTGGCCGCCCACTCGTACTGCTTCGCGTTCGCGCCCGACTCCGCCAGGTCCTTGGCGGCCCAGAGCAGATCGACGGCACGGCGCAGCCCGCTGCCCGACTGCTGCTGCCGTGCGCACGCCAGCAGGCACTGCGCCTCCGCGAAGAGCCAGTCGAGGGCCTGTGTCCGCTCGCCGAAGGACAGCCCCCGGTACGACGTGGGCTCCAGGTGGACGACCGTGCGGTCGCCGGGCCGCTCGATCGCGTACACCCCCGCCGCCGTCGCCAGATAGAAGTCCAGCAACCGCGACAACGCCGTGCCGCGCTCGCCGGCCGGCTCGTCGCGGTCGGCGCAGGCACGCGCGTAGAGCCGTACCAGGTCGTGGAACCGGTAGCGGCCGGGGGCCGCCGATTCCAGCAGGGAGGTGTCCACCAGGGACTCCAGCACGTCCTCGGTGTCCTCCACCGGCAGGTCCAGGACCGCGGCGGCCGCCGCCAGGGAGGTGTCCGGGCCGTCCGCCAGGCCGAGCAGCCGGAACGCGCGGGCCTGGGCGGGCTCCAGCGCGCCGTAGCCGAGTTCGAAGGTCGCCTTCACCGCCAGGTCGCCCGCCTGGAGCTCGTCCAGCCGGCGCCGTTCGTCCGCCAGCTTGGCGGCGAGGACGGACACCGTCCAGGTGCGGCGGGCGGCCAGCCGGGAGGCCGCGATCCGGATCGCCAGCGGCAGGAAACCGCAGGCGGCCACCACGTCCAGCGCGGCCTTGCGCTCCGCCGCCACCCGCTCCTCGCCGACGATCCGGGTGAAGAGGGCGAGGGCCTCCTCGGGGGACATCACGTCCAGGTCGACGAGGTGCGCTCCCGCCAGGTCCACCATCCGCACCCGGGAGGTGACCAGCGCCGCGCAGCCCTCCGTGCCCGGCAGCAGGGGGCGGATCTGGGCCGCGTCCTTCGCGTTGTCCAGCAGCACCAGCACCCGGCGGCCGTCCAGCACCGAGCGGTACAGCGCCGCCCGCTCCTCCAGGGAGTCGGGGATCGCCGAGTCCGCCGTGCCCAGGGCCCGCAGGAACGACCCGAGGACCGTCTCCGGCTCCGCCGACCGCGGTCCCGCGCCCTGGAGATCGACGTACAGCTGGCCGTCGGGGAAGGCGGGACGGGCCTGGTGGGCCACGTGCACGGCGAGGGTCGTCTTGCCCACGCCCCCGATGCCCGCGAGCGCGGACACCGCCATCACCCGGCCGCCCGCGCCCGTGCCGTCACCGGCTCCGGCCAGCACCTCGCCCAGTTCCCGCACGAAGGCGGAGCGGCCGGTGAAGTCGGGCACGGTGGCCGGGAGCTGCGCGGGCCGCACCCGTACCACCGCCGGTTCCGTCGCCGGCGCCGAGGGCTCCGCCAGCTCCGGGTCGGCCCGCAGGATGCGGTGCTGCAACTGCCGCAGTCCGGCCCGCGGATCCACCCCCAGCTCCTCGGCCAGCAGCCGCCGGGTGTCCGCGTACACCGCGAGCGCCTCCGCCTGCCGGCCGCTGCGGTACAGCGCCAGCATCAGCAGTTCGCGCAGCCGCTCGCGGAGCGGGTACGCCGCCGTGAGCGCGGTGAGTTCGGAGACGGCCTCCGCGTGGCAGCCCTGCTCCAGGTCCATGTCCAGCCGGGACTCCAGCAGTCCCAGCCGCCACTCCTCCAGCCGGACGCGCTGCGCCTCCGCGTACGGCCCGGGGACGCCGGCCAGGGCCTCCCCGTCCCACAGCCCCAGCGTCCGGTTCAGCACCTCGCGGGCGTGGGGCAGGTCCCCGGCGTTGCGTGCCTTCTCCGCCTCGGCGGCCCACTCCTGCGCCACCGCCAGGTCCAGCGAACCCTCGGCCAGGCCGCGCACCGCGTAGCCGCCCGACTCGCTCAGCAGGACACCCGGGTCGAGCACCTTGCGCAGCCGGGAGGCGTAGGTCCGTACCGCCGCCAGCGCCTGCGACGGAGGGTCCTCGCCCCACAGCGCGTCGATCAGCTCGGCGGCCGTGGCCGTACGGCCCTCGCGCAGCAACAGGGCCGCCAGCAGGGCGCGTTGCTGTGGTGAACCGGTGGCCAGCCGCTCGTCGCCGCGGCGTGCGCGCACCGGGCCGAGCACGTCGAAGCGCAGCGCCGCCGGCTCCTCGGCGGAGCCGGGACGCCTCTGCTCCGGCACACGCGGGTCGCGGTGTCCTACCCGGTCGTCCATCAGGGCTCCCCTTAGGCATCCGAATTACCGGGCCCAGTTTGCCCTGTCCATGCCGGAAGCGTCAGCTTGCCCGGCGGGCGCACGGGAGTCCACACACCGCTCACATCCGGTATGCACACATCCCCACAGAGTCGATCAACTCCGGCCCCCGTGCACTAGCTGACGATCCGTCAGATCAGCGCTACCGTGCCCCCATGGAGAACGCATTGGAGACCGCGAAGACCGTCCGGGCCACGGAGAACCTCCCGCTGATCATCTCCGTCGACGACCACACCGTGGAGCCGAGCACCGTCTGGCAGGACCGCCTCCCGAAGAAGTACCTGGACACCGGGCCCCGCGTCGTCCGGGCCCCGCTGAAGGAGATGACCTTCCTCGGCGGCCGCTTCAAGCCCGTCATGGGCGAGCCCGGCGACGACGGCCCGATCGGCGACTGGTGGGTCTACGAGGACCTGCACCGCCCCCTCACCCGCCTGGACACCGCCGTCGGCTTCAGCAGGGACGAGATCAAGCTGGAGGTCATCACCTACGAGCAGATGCGCCCGGGGTCCTTCGACGTCCCGTCCCGCCTCGCCGACATGGACGTCAACCACGTCCAGTCCGCCGTCTGCTTCCCCACCTTCCCGCGCTTTTGCGGCCAGACCTTCACCGAGGCCGCCGACCACGACCTGGGCCTGCTGTGCGTGCGCGCCTACAACGACTGGACGGTGGAGGAGTGGTGCGGCCCGCAGGCGCGGGGCCGGCTGATCCCGCTCACCCTCATCCCGCTCTGGGACGCCGAACTGGCGGCGGCGGAGGTCCGGCGCAACGCCGCCCGCGGGGTCCGCGCGGTCGCCTTCTCCGAGATACCCCCGCACCTCGGCCTGCCCTCCGTCCACACCGACGACTGGGACCCCTTCCTCGCCGCCTGCGACGAGACCGGCACGGTCGTGGCCATGCACATCGGCTCCAGCAGCCGGATGCCCTCCACCTCCGCCGACGCGCCGCCCGCCGTCGGCTCCACCATCACCTTCGCCAACTGCTGCTTCTCGATGGTCGACTGGCTGATGAGCGGCAAGTTCGAGCGCTTCCCGAACCTGAAGGTGATGTACGCGGAGGGCCAGATCGGCTGGATCCCCTACATCCTGGAGCGCGCCGACGTGGTGTGGGAGGAGAACCGGGGCTGGGGCGGGGTCGCGGACAAGGTCCACCGTCCCCCGTCGGAGCTGTTCGCCGACCACGTCTTCGGCTGTTTCTTCGACGACGCCTTCGGCCTCAGGAACCTCGACTCCATCGGCGTCGGGAACGTCCTCTACGAGACCGACTACCCGCACTCCGACTCCACCTGGCCGAAGTCGCGCGAGGTCGGCGAGGCCCAGATGGGCCACCTGGCGCCGGACGTGGTGGAGCGGATCGTACGGGGCAACGCGATCGAGCTGCTGGGGCTGACCCCGGACGGCCTCTGGAGCCCGCGGTGAGTCTCGACTACGGCATCCAGCTCCCGGTCCAGTCCCAGTCCACGCTCTACGCCGAGCCCTGGGAGGCGGACGCGGGCCCCGCCGACCTCGTCGAGATCGCCCGCGCCGCCGACCGCGCCGGATTCGCCTACGTCGCCGCCTGCGACCACGTGGCGATCCCGCACCGGCTGGCCGAGGCCATGAGCACGGTCTGGTACGACCCCGTGGCCACCCTCGCCCATCTGGCGGCCGTGACCGACCGCGTGCGGCTGCTCGCGCACGTCGCCGTCGTCGGCCTGCGCCACCCGCTGCTCACCGCCAAGCAGTACGCGACCCTCGACCACCTCAGCGGCGGCCGGCTGATCCTCGGCGTGGGCGCCGGTCACGTACGGGAGGAGTTCGAGGCGCTGGGGGTGGACTTCGAGCGGCGGGGCGCCGTGCTCGACGAGACGATCGACGCGCTGCGCGCCGCGCTCGGGCCGGACGAGTTCCCCTCCCACCACGGCAAGTCGTACGACTTCGAGGGGCTCGGGCAGCGGCCCCGGCCCGCCCAGGCGCGGGTGCCGATCTGGGTCGGCGGCTCCTCCCCGGCCGCCGTCCGCCGGGCCGCCCTCAAGGGCGACGGCTGGCTGCCCCAGGGCGACCCGAGGGACCGGCTGCCCGCGCAGATCGAGACGCTGCGGCGGCTGCGCGGGGACGACGCACCGCTCACCGTCGGCGCCATCACCGAGCCGCTGTACGTCGGCGCCCCCGGCTGGGAGGTGGGCCGCCGCACCCTCACCGGACCGCCCGAGGTCCTCGCCGAGTCGTTGCGGGCCTACGGGGCGATGGGCGTCCACCAGATCCAGGTGCGCTTCCGCTGCCGGAGCCGCACCGAACTCACCGACCAGATCGGCCTGTTCGGAGCCGAGGTGGGGCCGCTGCTCGCCGACGCGTCGTGAAGGGGGCTCCGTCGGGTGGGGACCCGACGCGCGCCCGTTCGCCGCCCGCCTTCTCCGCGCACGTATCTGACGTTCCGTCAGATACAGCGTTACGATGCTGAGCTCCACCGAGGTGAAGGGAGCCGGCATGGGCAAGCTCGACGGACGGGTGGTCCTCGTCACCGGATCGGCGCGCGGCCAGGGCGAGCAGGAGGCGCGGCTGTTCCGCCAGGAGGGCGCCGAGGTGATCGTCGCCGACGTGCTCGACGAGCAGGGGAAGGCGCTCGCCGAGGAGATCGGCGCGCTCTACGTCCACCTCGACGTGGGGGCGGAGGAGGAGTGGATCGCGGCGGTGCGGGAGGCCAAGCGGGCGTACGGCCATCTCGACGGGCTCGTCAACAACGCCGGCATCCTGCGGTTCAACGCCCTCGTCGACACCCCGCTCGACGAGTTCATGCAGGTCGTACGGGTCAACCAGGTCGGCTGCTTCCTGGGCATCCGGACCGTCGCGCCGGAGCTGTCCGACGGCGGCACCATCGTCAACACCGCCTCCTACACCGGGCTCACCGGCATGGCGGCCGTGGGCGCCTACGCGGCGACCAAGCACGCGGTGCTCGGCCTCACCCGGGTCGCCGCCCTGGAGCTGGCGCCCCGCCGGATCCGGGTCAACGCGGTCTGTCCCGGGGCCGTCGACACCGCGATGTCCAACCCGTCCCGGCTGGAGCCGGACTCCGACCCCGAGGAGACGACCCGGGCCCTCGACTCCCTCTACCGCAAGCTCGTGCCCCTGGGCCGGATCGGCCGCGCGGACGAGGTGGCCCGGCTCGCCCTCTTCCTCACCTCGCAGGACTCGTCGTACATCACCGGGCAGCCGTTCGTGATCGACGGGGGATGGCTGGCGGGCGTTTCCGTCATCTGAGAGTTCGTCAGCTATTGACCATCCAGGAGCCCGGTGCCACAGTCGGCGGCATCCGCTGAATCTGACGAACCGTCAGTTAATCGCGATCCAGGAACCGGGACGGTGAACCTCCGTGGAATTCGGGCTCTTTGTACAGGGATACGTGGGCAAGCGCGCCGAGACCGATCCGCTCGCCGAGCACAAGGCGCTGATGGAGGAGACCGAGTACGTCATCCAGGCGGACAAGTCCGGCTTCAAGTACGCCTGGGCCTCCGAGCACCACTTCCTGGAGGAGTACTCCCACCTCTCCGCCAACGACGTCTTCCTCGGCTACCTCGCCCACGCGACCGACCGCATCCACCTCGGCTCGGGCATCTTCAACCCGCTCGCCCAGGTCAACCACCCGGTGAAGGTCGCCGAGAAGGTCGCCATGCTCGACCATCTCACCGACAACCGCTTCGAGTTCGGCAGCGGACGCGGCGCCGGCTCGCACGAGATCCTCGGCTTCCTCCCCGGCATCACCGACATGAACTACACGAAGGAGATCTGGGAGGAGACCATCGCGGAGTTCCCGAAGATGTGGCTCCAGGACGAGTACGTCGGCTTCCAGGGCAAGCACTGGCAGCTGCCGCCGCGCAAGATCCTGCCGAAGCCGCACGGGAAGTCGCACCCGGCGATGTGGTACGCGGCCGGGTCGCCGCCCTCGTACGCGATGGCCGCCCGCAAGGGCCTCGGGGTGCTCGGCTTCAGCATCCAGAAGGTGTCCGACATGGAGTGGGTGCTGGAGCAGTACAAGACGGCGGTGGTGAACGCCGAGCCGATCGGCGACTTCGTCAACGACAACGTGATGGTGACGACGACGGCGATCTGCGCGCCCACGCACGACGAGGCGATCCGGATCGCCGTCGAGGGCGGGCTGCACTATCTGCCCTCGCTGGTGTTCCGCTACCACGACACCTTCCCCCGGCCCGAGGGCTTCCCGGTCTGGCCCGAGACACTGCCCGAGTACAACGCCGAGTTCGTCGAACTCCTCGTCGAAGAAGAGCTGTTGATCTGCGGCGACCCGGACGAGGTGCTGCGGCAGTGCAAGCGGTGGGAACAGGCGGGGGCCGATCAGCTGTCCTTCGGGCTGCCGGTGGGGGTGCCGAAGGAGGAGACGCTCCAGACGATCCGGCTGATCGGGGAGCAGGTCATCCCGAAGATCGACACGGATCCCGTCCATCGGACGACGCGGTTCCGGCAAGGGGCGTAGTCGCTGTCGCGGACCTGCGGACCTGCGGGCGCGTGGTCGCTGTCGCGGACCTGCGGGCGCGTCGCCGTCCCGGGGGTGCGGGTCGCCTGGCGGCTGCGGGTCCGTAGTCGCTGGTCACGCCCACGCGGCGGAGCCGCACAGCGATACAGCCCCGCGCGCCTTTCGGGCGCCCATCGCATCGGAGTTGAGAAGGAGCCCGCATGCTCGATCACGTCATCAAAGGGGCGACCGTCGTCGATGGGACGGGCGCGCCCGGGTTCGTCGCCGACGTCGGGATCCGGGACGGGCGGATCGCCGTCATCGGGTCGGTCGCCGAGGAGGCGCGGACCGGCGAGGACGCGCACGGGCTCGTCCTCGCTCCCGGATTCGTGGATCCGCACACGCACTACGACGCCCAGCTGTTCTGGGATCCGTACGCCACCCCGTCCCTGAACCACGGGGTGACCACGGTCGCGGCCGGGAACTGCGGGTTCACGCTCGCGCCGCTGAACCCGGACCGTCCCGAGGACGCCGACTACACGCGCCGGATGATGTCCAAGGTGGAGGGCATGTCCCTGGTCGCGCTGGAGGAGGGGGCGCCCTGGAGCTGGCACGGCTTCGGGGAGTACCTGGACGCGCTGGAGGGGCGGATCGCCGTCAACGCCGGCTTCATGGTGGGGCACTGCGCGCTGCGCCGGTACGTCATGGGCGCGGACGCGGTGGGCGGTCAGCCGAGCGAGGAGCAACTGGCCGGCATCGTCCGGCTGCTGCACGAAGCCATGGACGCGGGCGCGTGGGGCTTCTCCACCACACAGTCCTCGACCCACTCCGACGGGGACGGACAGCCGGTCGCCTCCCGGCACGCCCGGCCGGAGGAGCTGCTCGCGCTGTCCCGCGCCGTCGGCGAGCACGAGGGCACCCAGATCGAGGCGATCGTGGCGGGCTGTCTTGACCAGTTCAGCGACGCCGAGATCGATCTGTTCGTGGAGATGAGCGCGGCCGCCGGACGCCCTCTGAACTGGAACGTCCTCACCGTCGACGCGGCCGTTCCGGAACGCGTGCCCCGGCAGCTCATGGCGAGCGAACGGGCGCGCAAGGCCGGCGGCCGGGTCGTCGCGCTGACCATGCCGATCCTCACGCCGATGAACATGTCCCTGGGCACGTTCTGCGCGCTGAACCTGATCCCGGGGTGGGGGCCGGTCCTCGGCCTGCCCGTCCCGGAGCGGATCGAGCGGCTGCGGGACCCGCAGGTGCGGGCGGAGCTGCTGAGGCGGGCGAACTCCAAGGAGGCGGGCGTCTTCCGACGGCTGACCAACTTCGGCCGGTACGTCATCGGCGACACCTACAGCGCGGCGAACCAGGGCCTCACCGGGCGGGTCGTACGCGACATCGCCGCCGAACGCGGCCTGGACCCCTTCGCCTGTCTGGTCGAGATCTGCGCCGCCGACGGACTGCGTACGGTCCTGTGGCCCATGCCGACGGACAACGACCCGGACTCCTGGGCGCTGCGGGCGGACACCTGGAGCCACGAGGACGTGCTGCTCGGCGGCTCCGACGCGGGTGCGCACCTGGACCGGATGTGCGGGGCGCCGTACACCACGCGCTTCCTCGGCGACTGTCTGCGCGGCCGGAAACTGGCGGGCCTGGAGCAGGCGGTGAAGATGCTGACGGACGACCCGGCGCGGCTCTTCGGCCTGCGGGAGAGGGGCCGGATCAGGGAGGGCTGGCATGCGGATCTCGTCCTGTTCGACCCGGAGCGGATCGACGCAGGCAAGGCCACCCTGGTGCACGACCTGCCGGGCGACAGCCCGCGGCTGGACTCGAAGGCGATCGGCGTGCGGGCGGTCTGGGTCAACGGCGTGGCGGCCATCCGGGACGACGTGGTGACGGGCGCCGTCCCGGGCCGGGTGCTGCGCTCGGGGCGGGACACGAGGACGGTGAGCACCAGGTGACCGACGGGTTCGGCACGACGGACGGTGCCCACGGGGCCGGCGGGTTCTCCGGGTCCAAGGGCTCCTCCGGGTCCGGTGGGTCCCACGGGTCTCCCGGATCCGGCGGGTCCGACCGGTCCCACGGGGCTGGCGGGTCTCATGGCTCCGGCGGGTCCGACGGCTCCGGCGGGTCCCACGGGTCTCCCGGGTCCCACAGGTCCCACGGGGCTGGCGGGTCCTTTGGGGCTGGTGCGTCCCACGGGGCTGGCGGGTCCTCGGGGGCTGGCGGGTCCGGCGGGCAGCGGCTGTTCGTCGGTGGTGCCTGGGTGGAGCCCGACGGCGGGCACTACGAGGTCGTCGACCCGGCGACCGAGGGGACCGTCGGTCTGGCTCCGGAGGCCTCCCGGGAGCAGGTGCGCGCTGCCTGCGCGGCGGCCCGGGAGGCCTTCGGGCCCTGGTCGCGCACCCCGCCCGAGGACCGGGCGGCGATCCTCGCCCGGGCCGCCGACATCATGCGCGCCCGGCTGCTGCCGTACGCCGAGCTGGCCCAGGCGGAGACCGGCGCCACGACCGGCACCGCGCGCGGGATGCAGGTCGGGGTGGGGGTGGCCCGCTTCCGGCGCTACGCGCGCGTGGAGCCCGCCGAGTGGCCGATCGCGCCGCAGGTCAACGAGGCCGGACCGATGGGGAGGGCGGGCGTGATGGGCGCGGTCGCCGTACGGCAGCCGGTCGGCGTCGTCACGTGCGTCACCTCCTACAACAACCCGTGGGCGAACCCGGCCGGAAAGGTCGCCCCCGCACTCGCCATGGGCAACACGGTGGTCGTGAAACCGGCCCCGCAGGACCCCCTGTCCGTCTACCGGATGGCTGAGGCGCTGGAGGCGGCGGGTGTGCCGCGCGGGGTGGTGAACGTCGTCTCCGGGCGGGCCGTCGAGATCGGCGAGACGGCGGTGTCGTCGCCGGACGTCGACATGGTGAGCTTCACCGGCTCGACGGCGGTCGGACAGCGCATCGCCGAGGTGTGCGGCAGGGACATGCGGCGCCAGCTGATGGAGCTGGGCGGCAAGGGCGCGGCGGTCGTCCTCGACGACGCGGACCTCGCCTCGGCGGTGGCCGGCATCGGCACCACCTTCTCCTTCTACAGCGGCCAGATCTGCACCGCCCCGACACGGGTGCTGGCACAGCGCCGGGTGTACGACCGGCTGGTGGAGCAACTCGCGGCGTATGCGGGCCGGTTGGCGGTGGGCGATCCCCGGGCGCCGGACACGGTGGTCGGCCCGGTGATCTCGGCCGCCCATCGGGACCGGGTGGAGTCGTACGTCGAACTCGGCCGGAAGGAGGGGGCGGTGATCGTCACGGGCGGCGAACGTCCGCCGCTGGAGCGGGGTTTCTACGTCGCCCCCACCCTTCTCGCCGACTGCACGAACGACATGCGGGTGGCGCGGGAGGAGATCTTCGGCCCGGTGGTCACGGTCATCCCCTTCGACGAGGAGGAGGAGGGCATCGCCCTGGCCAACGACAGCGACTACGGCCTGATCGACTACGTCTGGTCGGCGGACGTGGCCCGCGCCTTCCGGGTCGCCCGCAGGCTCCGGGCCGGCGGCGTCGGCATCAACACGGTGGGCCGCAACATGGAGGCGCCGTTCGGGGGCTTCAAGCGGAGCGGCGTCGGACGGGACGTCGGCTCGTACGCGCTGCACGCGTACAGCGAGGTGCAGGCGATCGTGTGGCCGGGGTGAGAACGCCGCACGCACCGTCCCTCACAGGTCGAGGACGGCACGGAGTCCGATCTCGACCGCTTCCATGATCCGCTCGTCCACAGCGCCCAGATCCGCCGTGAACCGTACGGCGGACAGGGTCCGGAACTCACCGAGCACGACCGTGCCGGCCGAGGGCGAACTCACGGGGATGTCCACGAGTGTCGGCTCGCGCACCTGCTGGGGATAGACCAGTACGCACGTTGCCGATTTGTGCTGGGCGTTGAGGGCGTCGGAGGAGATCACCAGAACGTGTGCCGGTCCTCCGGCGAAGGCCAGTTCGTAGATGTGGCCCCGCTTCACCGGCCCGCCACCCCGCCCCATCGCTCCAGGGTCGCCTCTTCGCTCTCGGAGGGTTCGGCTGCCGTCGTCACTATTCCGGCCTCGGCGCGCACCCGCACGGATTTCTCCAGCTCCTCGGCGAGCATCTGCCGGCGCAGTATGCGGGCCGTGTAGGCGGATGCGTTGCCCTTGGCCTTCACGAAGGCCGCCACATCGTCCGGCAGGCTCATCGTCATGTTGATCGTCATGCCGTCATCATACGGTGCGCATGATAGCTCTCAGCTCGACAGGTCCACCCGGATGGTGAGCAGACCCGTCCCCAGGGCCCGGACGGCCGTGCTGTTGCCCCGGGGCAGGGTGCGCAGCCGGGCCACCGGGTCGTCTTCGGGGAGCAGCCGGGCCGTGCCCGAGTGCCACCGTCCCCCCAGCCGCACCCGCACCCGCGGATCGGCCTGGATGTTGCGGACGTACTGCGACCGCTCGCCGAACTCCGAGACCAGCCAGAAGACGTCGCCGATCCGGCGGCCGCCCAGCGGGGTGCGCCGGGGCAGGCCGGAGACACGGCCCGTGGTCTCCAGGAGCGTGTGGAACGGCAGGCGGCGCATGAGGGGGTTGGCGACGTACCGCTGGACGGCGGTGGTCGCGCGGAAACGGAGGTCGCGGGAACGGTTCATGATCCGTGGGACTCCTTCACGCACGGGTTTGTTGATTCAATGGTCCCCGACGCCGTCGGCGCGACGAGAGCGGGTGTCTGCACATGCGCGTGGTGACCTGGAACCTGTGGTGGAGGTTCGGCCCCTGGCGGGAACGCCAGAAGGCCATCCTGGCCGTCCTGCGCGAGCTGGACCCCGACGTGGTCGGCCTCCAGGAGGTGTGGGCGGCCGGATCCGAGAACCTCGCCGAGTGGCTGGCCGACGAACTCGGTCTGCACTGCACCTGGGCTCCGTCACCGGCCCCCGAACGCTGGCGGAAGCGGATCACGGACCCCGACGCCGGTTCGGTCGACATCGGCAACGCGGTGCTGAGCCGCTGGCCGGTGGTGGAACGGGAGACGCTGGTCCTGCCCGCGCCCCCCGACCTGGCCGACGGCCGCGCGGCCCTCTACGCGCGCGTGGCCGCCCCCTCCTTCGACATCCCCTTCTTCACCACCCACCTCACCTCGGCCGGCCACGCCTCGGCGGTGCGCCGCGCCCAGGTCACCGCCCTCGCGGAACTCGTCGCCCGGCACCGAGGCGGCACACCCTTCCCGCCCGTCGTCACCGGTGACTTCAACGCCTGGCCGGACTCCGACGAGGTGCGCCTCTTCGGCGGCACGAGGACCGCGTCGGCCGTTCCCGGACAGGTCCTCTACGACGCCTGGGACTACGCCGACCCGACCGCACCCGCCGCCACCTGGACCCCCGAGAACCCCTACGCGGCCCGCGTGCTGGAACCCGCCGTCCGCATCGACTACATCCACGTGGGCCCGCCCGGCCCGATCGGCGAGGGCCACGTCCGGCACATCCGCCGCGCGGGCCACGGCCCCGTGGACGGAGTCTGGCCCTCGGACCACGCGGCAGTCGTCGCGGACCTGGCGGAGGAGGAGACGGCGATCATCTAAGCCGCCTCCCCCTTCCCACCTTTCTTGCCCTTCTCGCCCTACTCGCCCTACTCGCCCTTCTCACCCGTCCCCTCCGTACCGAAGGCGCGGGCGACGGCGAGGCTGTCCTCGTACACGTGGTGCCGGGTGACCAGGCCGCCCTCGACCGTGAGGTGCAGCGCGAACCGGGCGCGATAGGCCCGCCCGGTGGAGCGGGCGGTCTGGCGGATCTCGCCGAGCACGACCGCGTCGTCACCGTCGACGAGGACGCGTTCGATCACGGTGGCCGCCTGTCCGGGCACGTGGTGCCCGACGAGCTCGCGGTAGTGGGCGGCGGCGTCGGCACGGGTGGCCCGGTGGCGGATCCACGGGGTGGCGCTCCGCGCACGGCCGTGCTCGTCCTGCGGCCAGGCCAGCTTCCACTCGCTCCGTTCGGCGTACAGCTCCGCGATGCGCTCGGGGTCCCCTTCGCCGATCCGGCGCAGCAGTTCCCGCACCACGGCGCGGGGAGTCGTGGACGTGGCTGAGGACACGGTGGATCCTTCCGATGCGCAAGCCGCGTCCCGCTGACGCGACGAGGCGGCCATCATCACCGGCGGGGACGGCTCGGAGCGATTACCTCCGACGTAACCGCCTTCCCCGCAAGGTGAGTTGTGCGTCCCGTCGAGCTGCCGACCGGGTGCGGTTACGGCAACGAAAGCCGACAAGGACTGCCGGCATCCGGCAGTGACATCGATGGCGCGCGGCGGCGAGGATCTTCGTACCGACCGCCAGACCACGGAGGGACCACCATGAGGCCCATGAGATCGCTGAGACGCCGCCGCGCCGCCCTGCTCGTCACGGCCACCGCCCTGACGCCGGCCCTGCTCCTCACCACCCCGGCGTTCGCCACCGGCACGACGGCGGCAGCGGTCCCGGCGACGACCGCGGCGGCATCGGTGGTGACGACCGATACGCCGGTGGACGAGATGTCCGAGGACGACCTTCGCGTCGCGATCGCGCGCATCCTGGCGGACGAGGACAGCGGCAAGAGGGTCCTCCGGGAGGCCGGCGAGGCCCTCGACGGCACCACGGAGGACATGCGCACCTTCCTGAAGACCGGCTACCGCCTCGCCCAGGCCGAGGACGACGCCGTCGCCATCGCGCGCATCCTGGCGGACAAGAACTCCGGCAAGGGGGTCGTCCGGGAGGCCAACAAGGCCCTCGACGCCGGCACCCCGGAGGCTCTGCGCGCGTTCCTGGAGACCGGCTACCGCCTGGCCCGGGCCGAGGACGACCGCGTCGCCGTCTTCCGCATCCTGGCCGACCCGAAGATCAGCGCCGCCCTCCGCGCCGCCGCCGAGGAGGTCGTCGACGGGACGCCGGAGGAACTGCGGTACTTCCTGGAGGTCGGCCAGTACGAGGTCGACGGCTAGGACTTGTCCACCGGGCGGGTGTCACCCTCCCGGCGGTCAAGATCGAAAGGCGTTCGGCGACTTGACGGAGGGGGAGCGGGATGTCGTCCGGGAGGCGCTCGCGGTGATCGCCCGTGATCCGGCAGCGGGCCGTGTGATCCCTGGCCGGCGGCCAAGAACGGACCCGGGTCCAGCCTGCGCAGGACCTTGGCCAGGTGCCTCCGTGGAGCGCTCGATCGCGTTCATCCAGGCGGCCTGCGCTCTCTTCCACTCCCGTGCGCAGCCGCGCGCCCGGCCTGCGGGAAGTGTGTCCGTGCCGATCACGTCCGCGTGGTCCGCCGGGGCGGCCCCGTAGAGGCAGCAGAGGTGGGCGACGGCGCGCTGATGGTCCGTGGAGTGCTCGTCTGCCTGGCCGTCGTCCTCGTCCTCGTCCTCGTCCTCGTCCTCGTACGTGATCGCGGACAGACGCCATGTCTCGGCGACGTCGAGCAGCCGCTCCTCTCCCTCCGCCCCCTGGCGGAGCAGCATGAGGGCGGCGAACTGGTCGGCGAAGCCGACCGGGCATCCGTCGCGCGGGTGGACGGGGCGCGCGTCGACCCGTACCACGCGGTTGCCATGGCCGGCGGTGACCAGGGCGCGGACCGGGCCGCCGCCGCCGAACTGCTGCTGGCGGGCCTGATCCAGGCCATGGCGTACAGCCCTCCGTCGGAGCCGGACAGATGGCCGCTCGACACTCCCGGCGCGTTCTGACCCGATGCCGCCCCGATGCCGCCCCGATGCCGTCCGATGCCGACCGGTCGGTATGGACAGCGGATCGTTCCGCAGGTAGAGATGGGACCGTCACCCGCGACGACGCCGTCGACAGAGCCGTACGCAGCGAAAGGCCCCCCATGCGCATCGCCGTCACGATCTTCCTCACCGACGAGACGATCACCCCCACCCGCCTCGCCCGTGAGCTGGAGCAGCGCGGCTTCGCCGGGCTCTATCTGCCCGAGCACACGCACATCCCCGTCGAGCGCACCAGCCCCTACCCGGCCGGCGGCGACCTGCCCCGCGAGTACGGCCGCACCCTCGACCCCTTCGTCGCACTCGGTCAGGCGGCGGCGGTGACGCAGACGCTGGGCCTCGGCACCGGCATCACGCTCGTCGCCCAGCACGACCCGATCGACCTCGCCAAGCAGATCGCCACCGTCGACCACCTGTCGGGCGGCCGCCTCACCCTCGGTCTCGGCTACGGCTGGAACGTGGAGGAGGCCGCCGACCACGGCGTCGAGTGGCGTACCCGCCGCGAGCTGGTCCGGGACCGGATGCGGCTGATGCAGGCCCTGTGGGCGGAGCAACCGACGCCGTACGAGGGCGAGTTCGGCAGCGTCCGCGCCAGCACGGCGTACCCCAAGCCGGTGCAGAAGCCGCGCGGGCCGGTCACCGGCCCCCGCACCCTCGTCGGCGGTGCCGCGGGCCCGAAGCTGTTCTCGCACATCAGCGAGTACGCCGACGGCTGGCTGCCGATCGGCGGCCGCGGCCTCTCCGAGGCGCTCCCCGTGCTGCGTTCGGCGTGGGCGGACGCGGGCCGCGAGCCGGACGCCCTCCAGGTCGTGCCGTACGCCGTCCACCCGTCCCCCGGCAAGCTCGCGTACTACGCCGAGCTGGGCATCGAGGAGGTCGTGGTGCAGCTGCCGCCGGTGGGGGAGGCGGAGGCGCTGCGCGCCCTGGACGAGTTCGCGCCGTACCTCTAGGCCCCGTTCGGACCGGACCTCCAGTACCCGTTCGGACCGGACCTCCAGTACCCGTTCGCCGTGCTCTCAGGACCCGTTGCTCTTCGCCGACGGCCCGAAGTCGGGTGGCCACAGACGGTCCCCGGCGGGCTGGTCGTCGCCCTGCTGCCAACCCGGGTCCACGGCGCAGGGCGTGGAGGTGCCGCCGGTGAAGTAGTCGCGGTCCGCGAACCACTGGAAGGACACGCGCTCGTCGCCGTCCGCGCGCGAGGCGTACAGAGCCCAGTAGTCCCCGGAGACGTTCTCCCGGTAGGAGGTGATGTCCCAGCCGGTGTCCTCGAGGTGGTCGCGCAGCCGGCGCAGTCCGGGGACCGCCTGCTCGGCGGGGACGTGGTCGAGCGCCCAGCTGTGACTGACGCTGTAGGCGCCGTCGACGGTCTCGTCGGTCAGGCCGCCCCGGTAGCAGTAGTTCGAGCCGACCGTGTTCTCGGTGGAGACCCCGACCTGCTCGACACCGGGCCTGATGGTGCGGGTGAACCCGAGGACGTCGTACGCCTCCCGGGAGCGGTCGACGGCGCGGCCCGCCATCTCCTCGGGCGTGACCCGCGGGAAGTCCGACGCGTCCTTCGTCACCACGGCGATCCAGCCGGCGAAGCCGAGGACGAGGAGCAGCGGCACGGCGAGGAGCACCGCGCAGCCGATGCCGAAGGACTGCGCGGCGGTGCGGCCGGTCGCGGCGGGTGCCGGTGCCGGTACGGGGGTGGTGGCGGGGGCGGTGGTGATCTCCTCGGGCATGCGGCGACCGTAGGCCGGCCGGGATGCGCGGGGCATCGGTACGGCTGCGTACGGGGGATGGGTACGTGTACTCAGAGTCCGCGGCAGCGGGGCCGGTGCGGGGACCCCGGCGCCGCCGCCGCCGGTTCCGTTCCGGGCCCCGGTCCCGCCCCGGGCTCGGAAAACGTGATCGTATGCTCGAAGGATGACGACTTCCGCGACCTCCGGAACCGGCCCCGGCCCGACTCCCGGCCCCACCGAGAACTCCATGCGTCGCGCTCTCAAACGGGCCCGTGACGGCGTCGCCCTGGACGTCGGCGAGGCGGCCGTGCTGCTCCAGGCGCGCGGCGAGCAGCTGGAGGACCTCGCCGCCTCCGCCGCCCGGGTGCGGGACGCCGGTCTGGAGGCGGCCGGCCGGCCCGGTGTCATCACGTACTCGAAGAGCGTCTTCATCCCGCTCACCCGGCTCTGCCGTGACAAGTGCCACTACTGCACCTTCGTCACCGTGCCCGGCAAGCTGCGCCGGGCCGGGCACGGGATGTTCATGTCGCCCGACGAGGTGCTCGACATCGCCCGGCGCGGTGCCGCCCTCGGCTGCAAGGAAGCCCTCATCACCCTCGGCGACAAGCCGGAGGACCGCTGGCCGGAAGCGCGCGAGTGGCTCGACGCGCACGGCTACGACGACACCATCGCCTACGTCCGCGCCATCTCCATCCGCATCCTCGAGGAGACGGGACTGCTGCCGCACCTCAACCCCGGGGTGCTGAGCTGGACCGACTTCCAGCGGCTGAAGCCCGTCGCGCCCAGCATGGGCATGATGCTGGAGACCACCGCCACCCGGCTGTGGTCCGAGCCCGGCGGCCCCCACCACGGCTCCCCCGACAAGGAGCCCGCCGTCCGGCTCCGCGTCCTGGAGGACGCCGGCCGCTCCTCCGTCCCGTTCACCTCCGGGATCCTGATCGGCATCGGCGAGACCTACGAGGAGCGCGCCGAGTCGCTGTTCGCGCTGCGCAAGATCTCCCGCGCCTACCACGGCATCCAGGAGCTGATCATCCAGAACTTCCGCGCCAAGCCGGACACCGCGATGCGCGGCATGCCGGACGCGGAACTCGACGAGCTGGTCGCGACCGTGGCCGTGGCCCGCCACATCATGGGCCCGGCCGCCAACCTCCAGGCCCCGCCCAACCTCGTCGACAGCGAGTACGAGCGGCTGATCGGGGCCGGGATCGACGACTGGGGCGGGGTCTCCCCGCTCACCATCGACCACGTCAACCCCGAGCGCCCCTGGCCGCAGATCGACGAGCTCGCCGAGAAGTCCGCCGCCGTCGGCTTCGAACTGCGCGAACGTCTCTGCGTCTACCCGGAGTTCGTCCGGCGCGGCGAGCCGTGGCTCGACCCGCGGCTGCTGCCGCACGTCCGCGCGCTGGCCGACCCGGCCACGGGACTGGCCGTGTCGGACGCCGTCGTCGAGGGCCGTCCCTGGCAGGAGCCGGAGGAGGTGTTCGTGCCGTCCGGCCGCACCGACCTGCACCGCACCATCGACACCGACGGCCGGACCTCCGACCGCCGCGACGACTTCGACGAGGTGTACGGCGACTGGGGCGCCCTGCGCGAGGCGGCCGCCCCCGGCATGGTGCCGGAGCGCATCGACACCGACGTACGGCAGGCCCTCGCGACGGCCGCCGACGATCCGACGAAGCTCACCGACGACGAGGCCCTCGCCCTGCTCCACGCGGACGGCCCGGCCCTGGACGCCCTGACCCGCATCGCGGACGACGTGCGCCGCTCGACCGTCGGCGACGACGTCACGTACATCGTCACGCGGAACATCAACTTCACCAACGTCTGCTACACGGGCTGCCGTTTCTGCGCCTTCGCGCAGCGCCGCACCGACGCCGACGCGTACACGCTCTCCCTCGACCAGGTCGCCGACCGCGCCCAACAGGCCTGGGAACTGGGCGCGGTGGAGGTCTGCATGCAGGGCGGCATCCATCCGGACCTGCCCGGCACGGCCTACTTCGACATCGCCAAGGCGGTGAAGGAGCGGGTTCCCGGCATGCATGTGCACGCCTTCTCGCCGATGGAGGTCGTCAACGGCGCGACCCGCACCGGCCTGTCGATCCGCGAGTGGCTGACGGTGGCGAAGGAGGCCGGGCTCGACTCCATCCCCGGCACGGCGGCCGAGATCCTGGACGACGAGGTCCGCTGGGTGCTGACCAAGGGCAAGCTGCCGGCCGCGACCTGGATCGAGGTCGTCACGACGGCGCACGAGCTCGGGATCCGGTCGTCCTCGACGATGATGTACGGCCATGTCGACCAGCCCCGGCACTGGCTGGGCCACCTGCGGACCCTGGCCGGGATCCAGCAGCGGACCGGCGGCTTCACGGAGTTCGTCACCCTCCCGTTCATCCACACCAACGCGCCGGTGTACCTGGCGGGCATCTCCCGGCCCGGTCCGACCATGCGGGACAACCGGGCGGTGACGGCGATGGCCCGGCTGCTCCTGCACCCGCACATCCCCAACATCCAGACCAGCTGGGTCAAGCTGGGCAGCGAGGGTGCGGCCGAGATGCTCCGCTCGGGCGCCAACGACCTCGGCGGCACGCTGATGGAGGAGACCATCTCCCGTATGGCGGGCTCGTCGTACGGCTCCTACAAGTCCGTCAAGGACCTGATCGCGGTCGCGGACGCGGCGGGCCGTCCGGCCAGGCCGCGTACGACGCTGTACGGCGAGGTGCCGCAGGAGCGGCAGCGGGCGGCCTCGGCGTCGGACGGGCATCTGCCGGAACTGCTGCCGGTGCTGGACTGAGGGATCACCCGGACGCACCGGGGGACTGCCGGTGGGCCGCTGACCACCGGGGGGCCGCCGGGGTGGCTCGGGGAGGCGCGGGGGGGCGCCGGGGAGGCGCGGGGGGACCGTTTAGGAAGCAACCGAGGGGCGACTCAGGGACCAGCCAGGGACCAGTCCGGGACCAGCCAGGGACCAGTCCGGGACCAGCCAGGGACCAGTCCGGGACCAGCCAGGGTCTACTCAGGGGCTACTCAGGGACCGGGGAGCGGGCCCCTCACAGTACGATGATCGGGCCCCGATCGGAGGGGTCCCGTAGCTGAGGAGATGCGTGCCCGTGCCTGCCCGACGGCTTCCCTCCTGGGTTTGGGTCACCGGCCTGACGACCGGCGCGATCGTCGCGGTCGTCTTCCTGACCGCGCGGGCCGAACAGGGCCCGCACCCGACGGCGTCGGCGGCGGACCGTCCCCACGCCTCGGCGTCGGCGAGCGCGCAGCCCTCGGCCTCACCGAAACCGTCGGCCACCCCCAAGGCGGCCGAGATACCGGCCGGTTCGGGCGCCGGCCGGCGGATCGTCTACTCGCTGGAGCAGCACCGGGTCTGGCTGGTCGACGCGGACGACACGGCCCGCCGCACCTTCACGGTCTGGCCCGGCACGGTGGACCCGGCCGTCGGCAGCTTCACGGTCTCGCTGCGCAAGGACGCCACCACGGGCTCCGACGGCGTGGCGATCGAGCACATCGTCTACTTCTCCGCCACCTCGGGCGTCAACATCGCCTTCTCCAACGCCGTCGACGGTTCCTCCCCGCCCCCGGCCGCCGCCGGCACGCAGACCGGCGGCATCCGGATGGCCAAGGCGGACGGGACGGCCCTGTGGGCGTTCGGCGAGACGGGGACGAAGGTCAGGGTCGTCGAGTAGATCCCGTATGTCCGGGTCCCGGGGTTCAGGGGTTCCGGGTCTCCGGGCCTCGTGACTCCGGGTCCCGGAACTCCGGTTGTCAGGCCCGGGAGTCGTCGCGCGCCTGTCCGGTCGGCAGCTGGTTCACGATCAGCACGACGCCGGCGAACAGGAAGGCCCGGGTCGCCGCGTCCAGTCCGTTCCAGGTGTCCGACTGCCACATCGAGAACCACTCCCCGCCGATCGCGATGAACCCGGCGCCGAACAGCAGCATCACCATGACCAGCCCGTACGTGGACAGCGACCGACCGCGTATGTCGTCCCGCCGGGCCCAGAACCACGTCCCGGCGGCCAGCACCACCCCCGCGACGGTCTCCCACGCGATGATCGCGACATAGGCGGCGTCCTGGAGCCCCTTGCTCGTCACCGCCCGCCACATCACGTCGTCGTCCTTGAACGTCGTGTCCATCGCCAGCACATGCCGCACGAACTGCTGGTTCGTGCCGAAGTCCGTGATGTTCCCGAAGGCGACGAGAAGCAGGTAGAGCGCGACCGTCCCGGTGAGGAGGGCGGCGGTGAGCGGAAGCACGCGTGACGCGTGGGGGATACGTGTGGTGGGGGTGGTCATGCCGGTGTCCTTACCCCACCAGGTCTTCATCACCCCTCCACCGGACAGCACGCGCACGGGGCCGGAACGGAGCGCTGTTCGATTACAGTGACGGACGTCGTATGTACGCACGGTGCGGGAGGACTGGGTGGGTGCGACTGCCGGGCCCGTCTGGGGCCGTGCCGAACAGCAGGACTTCCGCAGCCGGGTGCGTGGCACGCTGCTGGGCGCGGCCGTCGGGGACGCCCTCGGGGCGCCCGTCGACGGGCTCGGGATCGAGGAGATCCGGCAGGCGCACGGGCCCGAGGGGATCGTGGACCTGGCCCCCGCGCACGGGCGGCGCGGCGCGGTCACCCATCTCACCCAGCTGACCCTGTTCACCGTGGACGGGCTGATCCGCGCCCAGGTGCGGCGGGACACCGGCGCCTGGCATCCGCCGACCGATCTGCACCGGGCGTATCTGAGATGGGCGGCCACCCAGCGCGACTGGGGGCCCGACCTTCGCCGCAAGGACGACGGCTGGCTGGCCCGCGAGGAGTGGCTGTACGCCCGGCGCGATCCGACCCGGACGCTGCTGCTCGGGCTCGGCGACGAGGTCATGGGCACCCTGGACTCGCCCAAGAGCCCCGGCGCGGCTGGGCCCGAGGTGGTTCCCCGGTCGGTGCCCTTCGGGCTGCTGGTCGGCTGGGAGCCGCAACTCGTCGCCCAGCTCGCCCTCGAGTGCGCCGCCCAGACCCACGGCCACCCCACGGCGTACCTCGCGGCGGCCGCGTACGCCGTCACCGTGCACGCGCTGGCCTGCGGCGAGAGTCTCGACGGCGCGGTGCAGCGGGCGCTCGCCCTGCTGGCCGCGCGGCCGGGGCACGAGGCGGTGTCGGAGGCGTTGCGGCACGCGCTGGGCGCCGTACGGCGGGGGCTGCCGGGGCCCGCGCGGGTGGAGGAGCTCGCGGGTGCGGGGACCGCGGAGGCCGTGCTGTCCGGCGCCGTCTACTGCGCGCTCGTCGCGGAGGACGTCCGGCACGGGCTGCGGCTCGCGGTGAACCACGGTGCGCCCTCGGGGCCGACCGCCGCTCTCGCCGGCGGCCTGCTCGGCGCCCTGCACGGCGAGACGGCCCTCCCGCCGGCCTGGCTGGCCGAGCTGGAGGGCCGTCCCACGATCCTGGAACTGGCCGACGACTTCGCCATCGAGATGACCCAGGGGCCGGCCCTGCACGGTCCCGCCGGGGCGTCCCCGGGCTGGACGGCCCGGTACCCCAGGGGGAGTTAGGTCTAGTCCGGCACCGCTGTGGGGACCTCGTCCTTGGACCGCGGCACCTGCGCGGCGGCCGAAGCGCTGCCGTCCCCGTCCGTGTTGATCCGCTCGATGATCGCCAGGCGTTCCGGGGTGTCCTCGGGCTTGACGAACCCGATGAGGATGTAGAGGACGAGCGACACGGCCAGCGGGATCGACACCTGGTACTGGAGCGGTACTCCGCCGTCGACGTTCCAGTTGATCGGGTAGTTGACCAGCCAGAAGGCCAGCAGACCCATCGACCAGCTGGTCAGCGCCGCCGTCGGGCCGGAGCGGCGGAACGGGCGCAGCAGGCCCAGCATCATCGGGATCGCCATCGGGCCCATCAGGCCGGCCACCCACTTGATGACGACCGTGATGATGTCCTTGAACGCGGGGGAGTTGACCTGCGTGGCCGCCGCCATGGACAGCCCCAGGAAGACGACGGTCGCCACCCGCGCCGCGATCAGCCCCGACCGCTGGTTCCACTCCCGCGCCCTGGCCCAGATCACCGGCGCGCAGTCCCGGGTGAAGACGGCGGCGATGGCGTTGGCGTCGGACGAGCACATGGCCATCGTGTGGGAGAAGAAGCCGACGATGACGAGCCCCAGCAGGCCGTGCGGCAGCAGCTGTTCGGTCATCAGGGCGTAGGAGTCGGAGCCGTCCGGCTTGTTCGACGTCACCAGCAGCGGCGACATCCACATCGGGAAGAACAGCACCAGCGGCCAGACCAGCCACAGCACCGCCGACAGCCGCGCCGACCGCTCGGCCTCCTTCGGGGTGGCCGTGGCCATGTACCGCTGGGCCTGGTTGAGCATGCCGCCGTTGTACTCGAAGAGCTTGATGAACAGGAACGCGAGCAGGAACACCGTGCCGTACTGGGCGACCAGGGGCTTGTCGTGGCCCTGGAGCGCCGGCTGGTCCCAGGCGTCCAGGAACCCGATGCCCTTGTCGTCCAGCTTCAGCACGACGGCGACGAACATCGCGATGCCGGCCAGCAACTGGATGACGAACTGGCCGAGTTCGGTCAGCGCGTCCGCCCACAGACCGCCGATCGTGCAGTAGACGGCGGTGATCGCGCCGGTGATGAGGATGCCCTGGTTGAGGGAGATCCCGGTGAAGACGGACAGCAGGGTCGCGATGGCGGCCCACTTCGCGCCGACGTCCACGATCTTCAGCAGCATCCCCGACCAGGCCAGTGCCTGCTGGGTCTTGAGGTCGTAGCGGTTCTTCAGGTACTCCAGCGGGGAAGCCACGTGGAGCCGCGACCGCAGCCGGTTGATGCGCGGCGCGAACAGCTTCGAGCCGATGGCGATGCCGAGCGCGATGGGGAAGGACCAGGTGACGAAGGAGGTGACGCCGTAGGTGTAGGCGATGCCCGCGTACCCGGTGAACATCACCGCGCTGTAGCCCGACATGTGGTGCGAGATGCCGGACAGCCACCAGGGCATCCTGCCGCCGGCGGTGAAGAAGTCGCTCACGTTGTCGACGCGTTTGTGCGACCAGACGCCGATCGCGACCATCACGCCGAAATAGCCGATGAGCACGGCCCAGTCGAGACCGTTCATGTGCGTCCTCCCAGGGTTCAGACCGGCGTTCAGTCCGGCGCTCATCGTGGGCGCTGCCGCGTGAACACGACAAGTAACCGTAAGGTCAAAGGGAGGTAAAGGAATTCTGTATGGTGGTTCGCGTTCACCTACATGAACTCACCGCATCAGCTCCCCGGCGTTGACCAGCAACGACTGTCCGGTGATCGCCCGCGCCCGGTCCGACGCCAGGAACGCCGCCGCGTCCGCCACATCCCCGTCCGTGGCCAGCTCGGGCAACGCCATCCGCTCGGTGAGCCGCCCCAGCACCTCCTCCTCCGGCACCCCCTCCGTCTGCGCGCTGAACCGGACGTAGGCCTGCACCGGCGGTCCCCACATCCACCCCGGCAGCACGGTGTTGACCCGGATCCGGTGCGGCCCCCACTCCCGCGCGAGCGAGTACATGGCGCTGGTCAGCGCCCCCTTGGAGGCCGCGTACGCCGCCTGCCGCACCTGGGAGGGGGCCGCCACGGCCGACTGCGTCCCGATGAACACCACCGACCCGCCCCTCACCCGCAGCCCGGCCAGACAGGCCCGCGTCATCCGCAGCGACCCCAGCAGGTTCACGTCGATCACCGACTGCCAGGTCGTGAAGTCGGCGTCCTCGACCCCGCCGAAGTGGGAGTCCCAGGCCGCCACGTTCACCACGGCGTCGATCCCGCCGAACCGCTCCCGCGCCAGCTCCGCGAGCGCCTCGCAGCTCCCCTCGTCGGTGATGTCGGTGACCCGGTACGCCGTGCGCGCCCCCTCGGGGTCGATCCCGGCCGCGCTCTTCGCGAGATTCGCCTCGGTCCGCGCCCCCAGCACGGCGTTCCCGCCGTCCCGGACGACCGCGGCGGCGACCTGGTGACCGAGACCTGCGCCGACTCCCGAGACGACGACGGTCTTGCCGTCGAGCAATGACATGAGCCCTCCCTGACTGCCTGACTCCCGACCCTGGCGCATTATCTGACGGAGCGTCAGAGTATGGGCGACCGCAGGAGGACGGAAGGGAAGGGAAGTTCCCATGTCAGAGGAGACCCGCAGCGAGACGTACGCCGAACTGGCCGCCGTCGGCCCCTACGGGGTGCGCCCCGGCCACGCCCTGATCACCATGGTCGAACCGCACCCAGGCCACGAGTACGCCTACAACCGCTGGTACGAGGACGACCACTACTACGCCGGCGCGATGGCGATGCCCTGGATGTACGCCGGCCGCAGGTGGGTGGCGACCCGCGACCTCCAGCTCCTGCGCGAGCCGGAGAAGTCGGCGATCGCCCGGCCGGTCACCGCCGGCTGCTACCTCTCCACCTACTGGATCACCGACGGCCGCTACGACGACCACATGAGGTGGACGGTCGCCATCAACAAGCGCCTCAACCGGGACGCCCGCGTCTACCAGGACCGCACCCACGTCTTCACGGCGTTCCAGGACCACGAGACGACCGTGTACCGGGACGGCGCCGCCGGTCCCCGCGACTTCCACGCCCTGGACCACCCGTACGCGGGCCTGGTGCTCGAGGTGATCGACACCGACTCGGCGCGGCAGCGCGCCGAACTCCTGGAGTGGCTGCGCGCCCGCCACCTCCCCAAGCGGGTGGCAGGCTCCCCGACGGCCATGGTCACGGTCTTCCGCCCCACGCCCCTCCCCGGCGACCGCATGACCTACGTCAAGCAGGTCGAGGGCGTCGACACCCGCCTGACCCTCCTGTGGTTCCTGGAAACCGACCCGAGGCACTGCTGGGACCCGCACTTCACCGGCCTGGGCGAGGCGGTGACGGAGTCGGGCCTGGGACGGGTGGAACTGCTCGCACCGTTCATCCCGACGGTGCCGGGCACGGACACCCATGTGGCGAACCTCCGCACCACCAGCCTGTCCGGGGGTACCCCCTCCGGGGGAGACTGAGGACGAGGCCCGTTCAGGGCCGAAGCGGGGGCCCGGGGGCGGCAGCCCCCGGAAGAAGCGGGCGTCAAGCCGCGCTCACTTCAGCTCGTCCGGACACGGCGTGCCCCGCGGCAGCTGGTAGGGCGCGGCCAGCCGGTACACCCCGGCCCGCGGAGCGACGAGCATCGTCCACTTGTCCCCGTCCGCGTCCTCCTCCGTCTCGAACAGACACCCGTCGACGTTGTCGTACGTCTTCGGCTCCCCCTCGGCCCGGTCCTTGGACGCGTCCGTCTCCTGCGGCGGCTTCAGGCTCTTGCCCTGCGCGTCGACGACGCTGAGCCACGGCGAGTACGGGATCCGGATCAGGATCCGTCCCGCCTTCCTCACGTCAATCGTCATCTCGTCCTGCTTGGCCCGCTGCACCACCGCGTTCGGCTCGGCGAGCGAGGCGGGGTCGGTGACCTTGAACAGCTGCCAGTTGGCGTCGCCCCAGATCTGCACCAGATACGGCAGCCCCCGCTGCACCAGCTCCCGCTCCCGTTCGCCGCCGTCCCCGTCCAGCGCCTCCTTCGGGACGACGACGAAGTGCACGGCCCACCGCTGGAGCCAATCGTGGTAGTTCGCCGAGTTGAGGGTGTCGTCGTAGAAGAGCGGGTTGCGCTCCATGTCGGCCTGGCGGTTCCAGCCCCGGGCCAGGTTGACGTACGGCGCGAGCGCGGACGCCTCGCGGTGCGAGCGGGCCGGCACGACCTCCACCCGCCCCTTCTCCGCGCCGATCTCCTGGAGTTCGTTGACGAGCGGCGCCAGCTCACGCGCCCAGGATGCCGCCGGGGTCGTCCGCAGGACGTCGTCGACGGACTTGAAGCCGATCCAGCCCACGAACCCGCAGAACGCCACGACGATCGCGTACCACTTGCGGCTGCGCGGCACGGCGAACGGCAGCGCCGCCATCAGCACCACGCCCGTGAACAGCATCGCGAGACGCGTGATGTTGGACCCGATCTGCGAGCTGATCAGCCACACCAGCAGGACCCCGAGCCCGTACACCGCCGAGGTGATCCGTACCGTCTTCCAGTCGCGCGGGACGACCGCGAAGACGGCCACCGCGGACAGCAGCGGCAGGGACGCCGAGCCGAAGGACATCGGCTGGGTGCCGGAGAACGGGAACAGCCAGGCGGACAGGGCGACCACGGCCGTCGGCGCGAGCCCCAGCGCCCACGCGCCCGGCCGCCGCTTCTGGAGGAACAGCGCGGCGGCGACGAGCCCCACGAAGAGCCCCGCCACCGGCGAGCCCATCGTGGCGAGCGCGGCGAGCGGGGCGGCGCACAGCGCCTTCGCCCAGCGTTTGTAGCGCCAGCGGTGCGGCCAGCAGAACACGACGGCGACCGCGCCCAGAGCGAACGTGTTGCCGAGCCCGAACGTCACGCGCCCGGAAGCCGCGTTGCACAGCAGGGCGAAGACCCCGGCCAGCGCCGGCCACAACGGGTTCCTCACCGGTCGGCAGCGCAGCAGGATCAGGGTGAGCAGCCCCGCCGACAGCGTTCCGGCGATCATCATCGTCGTCCGGACGCCGAGCAGGGACATCAGATACGGCGACACCATGCTGTACGACACCGGGTGCATGCCGCCGTACCAGGCGAGGTTGTACGCGGAGTCGGGGTGCCGGCCGACGAACTCGGCCCAGGCGTCCTGCGCCGCGAGGTCGCCACCACTGTTCGCGAACGTGAAGAACCAGACGAGGTGCAGGACGCCGGACAGCCCCGTCATGGACAGCACGGGATGACGTCGCAGCCAGCCGCCCAGCCGGTCGAGCGCGGATCTCGCCCGGGACGGCTCACGCACATCGCCCGCGTCGCCCGTACGCCCGTCCGCATGGTCGTCCGCGCGGCTGTCCGTACGGTCGTCCGTACGCCCGTCCGCATGGTCGTCCGCGCGGCTGTCCGTACGGTCGTCCGCGCGGCTGTCCGTACGGTCGTCCGCGCGGCTGTCCGTACGGTCGTCCGTACGCCCGTCCGCATGGTCGTCCGCGCGGCTGTCCGTACGGTCGTCCGCGCGGCTGTCCGTACGGTCGTCCGCGCGGTCGTCGTCCGCGCGGGTGTCCGCCGCCTCGGGGTCCGGGACGTGGTCCCGCTCGAGCTCTACCATCGCGCCATGACCGCCGCGGTCGTCACGGTCGTGGTCGCCCGACTGTGGGGCGGGCACCCTCGGTCGCGCGCCGGCGTCCGGGTCCGGACCGGTGTCGTCGGCGCGTGTCGGCTCCGCAGTGGCCACCTGAAGGCACTCCCCGTGTCCCGTCTTCCGCTCTCGGCCGCACGCCGTTCGCGTCCGCTTCACGGCTGCGTCCTTGCGACCGGCGACCTGTCCCGTTTCGTGACGCTAGCACGCACCCCGCCGGGCGGCTGCCCGACGGGGTGACGCAGGCGTACGTGCGGGGACGCGGGTCAGCCGATGCGTGTCAGCTTGTCCGAGAAGCCCGGCTCGGTCAGGTCGGACTGCAGGGCGACGGGCACCTTCACGGCACTGCTGGTGCCGTCCCCGACGGTGAGCGTGCCCACCTGGGTGCCGGCCTTCGCCGTGTGCGGCACGTCGTCGGCGGTGAAGGACAGTTTCACCGTCATGCCCGCCCAGCCGACCGCCGAGACGTCCTTGGTGATGACCACGGGAGTGCGGCCGCCCAGCTTGTCGTCCACGTAACCGACGACGTCGCCCTTCTTCAGGATCTTCGCCGCGGTGACCGCCTCCTCGGCGGCGAGCAGCGCCGTCTGGCTGACCGCGTTGACCGTCTCGAGGATCCTCGGCTTGTGCTGGCCGAGGATCGCGCCGACGAGGGTCACCGTCTGCCCGTCGACCTCCTTGCGGGAGGCGAAGAGCAGGTTGCCGCCGGCCGCGGTGGTGCTGCCGGTCTTGATGCCGATCGCGCCGATCTTGTACGGCAGCACGTTGTAGTTGGGCCAGTTCTTGCCGGACGGGTCGTCCCAGCTGGCCGCGCTGGAGATGGAGACCAGGGCCGGCACCTTCACGAACGCCCGGCCGAGCTTCACCTGGTCCTCGGCCGTGGAGACGGTGGTCTCCTTCAGGCCCGAGGGGTCGGTGTACGTCGTGTCGGTCATCCCCAGTTCCTTGGCGGTGGCGTTCATCTTCTTCACGAACGCCGCCTCCGTACCCGCGTCCCAGCGCGCGAGCAACCGCGCGATGTTGTTGGCGGAGGGGATCAGGACGGCCGACAGGGCCTGCTTCTCGGTGAGCCGGTCGCCGGCCTTGACGGTGTTGAGCGTCGACTCGTCGCCGGAGACGTCGTAGCCGCCCTCCTTCTCCGCCGTCGCGTCGACCTCGATCTCGGGGCCTTCCTCCCCGGCCTTCATCGGGTGGTCCTTGAGGATGATGTACGCGGTCATGGTCTTGGCGACCGAGCCGATGGCCACGGGCGTCTGCTTGCCGAAGCTGCCCATCGTGCCGACGCCGTCCGCGTCGATCCAGCCCTGCCCCTCGCCCGGCCAGGGCAGCTGCGTCTTGCCGCCCTCGAAGGTGTACGAGTCCTCCGCGGTGAGGGCCAAAGCGGTCGCCGGCAGCGGCCGCACGGCCTGCGCGATCGCAAACGCGACCAGCAGCAGGATGACCAGGGGCGTCCAGATCTTGAGCCGCCGTCCGAGCGTGCGCAGCGGGGTGGGCGGGGGCGGCGGGGTGTTCGTCAGCTCCGCCAGCAGGTCCAGCGGCGGCCTCGGCGGCAGCGGCTGCTGGGTGGTGCGCTCGGGTCCGACCTGCGGGACCAGTGCGGTGACGTCGGCCGGCTTGTGCGGCCGGGGCTCGTCGAGCGGCTTGAGCGCGACGAACTTGCTGGTCCGCTCGGCAGGTGCCTCGGGCTCGGCCGGCCGGCCGGTCTTCGGGGCGTCCTTCGGGGCGGCCTTCGGGGCGGCCTCGTCCTCGGCCGGTTCGGGCCTGGTGGCGCCGCCCAGCTTCAGCATGGTGGTCGGCTGGTCGACGGCGGGCTTGGGCCGGGGCGCCTTGAAGACGGCGGTGGGCTGGTCGACGGGGGAGTGGTCGGGCTTGTCGGCGTCGGTGTCGCTGTCGGTGTCGGCGTCCTCGGCCTGACCGGGCTCGGCGTCTCCGGCGGCCTCCTCGTCGGTGTCCGACGCCCACTTCGGCGCGGGCTTGGAGGCGGACCTGGACGCGGGCTCGGAGGCGGCCCCGGTCTCGGCGTCCGGCTTCGCGGCGGAGGGCTCGTCAGTTTCGTCGGGTTCGCCAGGTTCGCCAGGTTCGTCGGCTTTCGGGGCGTCGCTCGCGGAACGTTCCTCCACCGCGGCGCCGGTGTCCCGGTCCGGGGTGGTCTCGTCGGAGATGCCCCGGTCCGAGGCGTCCTCGTCCGAGGCGCCCCCGGCCGTCGCCGAGTCCGTCGCGTCCTCTTCGGCGGAGCTCTTGTCGTCCGCCGAGGCCACCCACTGGGCCACGGCCTCCCGCAGGCGCTCGTCGCCGCCCCCGGAAGGGGCCTCGGCGGTCCCGCGCGCGCTTTCGGCCGCCTCGACGCCCTCAGGGCCGCCCTGGGGGCCCTCGGGGCCACTCTCGGTGTCCTCGGCCTCGGCGGGCCCGCCCTCGGCTGCCGTACCGCTGTTCTCGGCCTCCGTGGCCGTCGCGGGCTCCTCGGCGTCGTCGGCGTCGTCGGCCTCGGGTCCGCCCTCGGGCCTCTCGGTGTCCTCGGCCTCCGTGGCGTCCTCGGCGGACTCGCTCGCCGTGGCCTCGTCGCCGTCCTCGGCCCCCGTGGGCTCCTCGACCTCGTCGGACGCCTCGGGCTGTTCGGACTCCGCGGTCTTCAGGTCCCGTACCGAGAACACTCGCGTCGCCGTGTCCACGCCGCCCCGCGACGCTGACGGCTCGGCCTCCCGCGCCACGGCCACCCGCGGATCGCGGACTTCGCGGGAATCGCGAGGCTCACGCGCCTCGGGAACCGTGCTCGCGCTCCCCGACGTCGGTTCTGCCGACGACTCGCGCTGCTTCGACCTGTCGGGGGACTCGCCCGCCACCGATGCCTCCTCCATGTGCCGCACGCCCACCGCGCGCTCGTGCCGAACCGTGAACCGCCCGCCCGAGACACGCCTCACGGCATGTCCGAACCATGTACCAGTGTCCTGTGTAGAGGGCTTGGCTCCTGCGGTAGACGAGAACGACATACCTACTGGTTCCACTACAAACAGGTCACGCACCCTCGACAGACCAATGTGAGAGGGGTCACCCTGTCATTCATCCACGCGGGGAGGCATGGATGGGCAGGAGCCGCAGAACAATTCCGGAAGAGCTTTTGTTGCTGGCGCTGGACCCGACCACGGGTACCACCGCACAGCCGCAGTCGCTCGACCTCGGTCTGGCCGGAGCACAGCTAGTGGAGCTGGCGCTGGCCGGACGGATAGCCCCTGACGGGGATCGTATCGCCGTGGTGTCCCCACGGCCGACTGGAGACCCAACGCTGGACTGCGCGTTGGAGTTGCTGCGAAGGCGTGGCGCTCCCGTACGTGCCGTCCACTGGATCGGCGGGCCGCGTCTCGGGCTACGCCAGACCTACCTCTCGCATCTGGAGCGGTGCGGCATGGTTCATGCCGTGGCGGGACAGATGTGCGGAGTGCTGCCGACGACTCGCTACCAGGCGACGGACACCGACATCAGCCGGGAGATCAAGGCCCGGCTGGACTCCGCGATCCGCACCGGCGTACCGCCGGACCCGCGGACCGCGGCGCTCGCCGCACTGGCGCACGCGGTCGGCCTCGGCAAGCACCTGTACCCGGGCAACGAGGGACGTTCGTCCCGCTCCCGGCTGCGGGATCTGATCAGGCACGACCCGATGGGCGGCCTCGTGGCGCACGCCGTGATGGACGTCCAGAACGGCGCGGTGGCACAGCCGCGTCGCAACCAGGCACCACCCGGCCGGCAGGCCGGACCCGGTGCCAGGCCCGCACCGGAACCCGCCCGTGGCGTTCCGGCGCAGCCGCACCGCGGTCCCATGGCGCGTGTCGTGGCTCACTGAGCCGCAGTCCCACGACATCGCGCCGGCAGGGCCGGGTAACGCAATACGTAAGACCCGCAGGGCCAGTTGGACCCGTCGGACACAGGACCCGTTCCGGGAGCCGCAGCGGTCGCGCGGGGTGGTGGACGTACCGATCCGCCACCCCGCGCGCACGCATGTCGGGGGACGGACCCGAACTGGCGTGTACCCGCCGTGTATCCACCGTTTTCCAGCGGTGGAAAGCGCCTTGGTGGCAGTCTGCTCAACAGCAGATACGCAAAGTGTCAGTTACAGACACGCAGCCGGAGGTGCACGTCCCGTGGCGTCCAATGTCAATCCCACCGTCAGGCGACGCCGGCTCGGCCAGGAGCTGCGTCGGCTCCGTGAGCTCAAGGGCATGACCGCCGAAGAGGTCGCCGAGCGCCTGCTGGTGTCCCAGTCGAAGATCAGCCGTTTGGAGAACGGCCGGCGCAGTATCAGTCAGCGTGACGTCCGTGACCTGTGCGGGGTGTACGAGGTCGAGGACCAGCGGATGGTCGACTCGCTGATGGAGATGGCCAAGGACTCCCGCCAGCAGGGCTGGTGGCATGCCTTCGGCGACGTTCCGTACAGCGTCTACATCGGCCTGGAGACGGACGCGGCGAGTCTGCGCGTGTACGACCCGCAGGTCGTGCCGGGGCTGCTCCAGACCCGTCAGTACGCGGAGGCGCTGATCTCGGGGGCGCTGCCCGAGGCCCCGCCGGCGGACATCGAGAAGCGGATCCAGGTGCGCCTGCGCCGACAGGAACGTATTTCCACAGCCGACAACCCGTTGCGTCTGTGGGCGGTCCTGGACGAGGCGGCGCTGCGCCGCGAGGTCGGCAACCGGCAGGTGATGATCGAGCAGCTGGACTATCTGCTGGAGATGTCCCAGCTGCCGCACGTGACCGTGCAGTTGATCCCGTTCACCATGGGCGCGCATCCGGGGGTGAGCGGCCAGTACGCGATCCTCGAGTTCCCGGACGCCGCCGACTCCAGCGTGGTCTACATCGAGGGGGTCACCAGCGACCTGTACCTGGAGAAGCCGCAGGACGTGCAGAAGTACAGCGTGATGTACGAGCACCTGCGGGCGCAGGCCCTGAACGCCGACCAGACGCGGGAGTTCATCGCGAAGGTGGCGAAGGACTACGCCAGGGAGGTCGCCCCGTGAAGCGCCGAAAGGTACACCTTCGGCCGGGCCGGAGGGAAGTCCCTATGGAATATGCCATCCGGACGGGTGAATAGTCTCTCCGCATCACGATGTTGGCGAGTAGCGTCGATCACGCCATCAAGCAACAACGGTGGCGCAAACCATGCCGTGCAGACGGAGATCTGCGCACGGCGTGGTGACAGCAACTCAGCAACTGACTACCGGAGCGAACATGGCAATCCAGCAGGGCGCCGCGAACGAGTGGGTCAAGTCCTCCTACTCCCAGGGCAACGGCGCATGCGTCGAGATCAAGTCCCCCCTCCGTGCGGCCATGGCCGTCCGTGACTCCAAGGTCACCGAGGGCCCGACCCTGGCCTTCCCCGCCGACGCGTGGAACACCTTCGTGGCATCGGTCAAGGCCTGAGGGGACGATCCCCTGAGACCGGCCACCAGTACGACCGGATTCACCTGCACGACCAGCTTCACCAGTACGACCCAAGAGCCCCCTCGACCAGCTCGCCGTCCTTGCCGAGGGGGCTCGGCACATCCCCGGTGCATCCCCGGTACCTCCCCGGCGCGGGCCCGCCGACAGGTCCGCCCGCCGACAGGTCCGCCCGTCGTCCGGCAGACCCGTCGTCCGGCAGACCCGTCGTCCGGCAGGCCCGTCGTCCGGCTAGCCCCGCTTCACCGGGAACGCCACGTCACACACCGGATCCTCGGCTCCCGCCGCGTCCCAGTCGGCGAAGTAGATCTCCCGGCAGGGACCGTCGTAGTCCCAGCCCTCCCGCCTCATCCACGCCTCCACCGCCTCGTACGGGGCGAGGATCTGCGGGTGCGCCACCTGCGCCTTGGTGATCCTCGTGTACGCGAGCCGCCGGGCGGGCTCCACCCGCGCCTGGAACTGCCTGCCCCGGCCCTGCGCGGCGGCCGCCCAGGACCGGGCCCCGGCCTCCTCGGCGACCGGCACGCAGGACTCGACCGGCCCGTCGCTCTCCATGGACACCGCGGAGTAGTAGACGACGTACGGTGCCCCGGCCACGCCCCCGCACTCTCCGGCCGCCTCCTCCAGCCGCCTCAGCGAGGCGGGGATCCACAGGGGCAGTTCGTCCGCGAGCGTGTGCCGCGTCTCGGTGACGACCACCTGCTCGGGCACCTCGGCCAACCGGACCTCGAACTTCTCGTACATCTCGGAGCTCCTCCCCGACAGCCGTGCACGGAGGTAGTCGGCGAGGGTGCGCTGGGCGGCGAACCGGGCCTCGACATCGCCCCAGTAGACGGCGAGCAGCTCCCCGGACGCGGGCCCGTCAGCGGTCTCCACCAGCTCGGCGATCCGCGCGAGCGGCATGTCCAGCTGACGCAGCATGGCCACCAGCCGGGCGCGTTCCACCTGGCCGGCCCGGTAGTAGCGGTAGCCGCTGGCCTCGTCGATGTGCGCCGGGGCGAGCAGCCCGAGCCGGTCGTACAGCCGCAGCGCCTTGGCCGAGAGCCGGGCCCTCGCGGCGAACGCGCCGATCGTGAGCAGCGCGCCGTCATCCCCGACGTCCACCACGCACCTCCGTCGTCCTCCGTCGCCGGGCGGCCTTCGCGCCCGGCGACGAGGAGGCTCCGCCCTGCCCCAGGGGCAAGGTCAAGCCGGACGATCCCTTCGGACCGGGACCGCCTGGGGCGCTTCTCTCGGAGCAGCCCGGGTTTCGCGGTGTCCGGCACGGCACCTCGCGGCGTTGTCGCACGACCCGCGTACACCCGGTACGCGGATCATGCTCCGCCTTGCGATGCACCGCACCGGACACCACGGCCTGATCCGGCCCGATCCAGAAGGAACGCCCTAACCGAGCTGGCCCTCGATGGCCGCGACGACCTCGGCGGCCTCGGGCTCGGTCTGCGGGGAGAAGCGGGCGACGACGGACCCGTCCCGCCCGATCAGGAACTTCTCGAAGTTCCAGCGGATGTCGCCGTCGTGGCCCTCGGCGTCCGTGAACCCGACGAGCCGCTCGTACAGCGGGTGCCGCTCCGCGCCGTTGACCTCGACCTTCTCGGTCAGCGGGAAGGACACGCCGTAGGTGGCCGAGCAGAACTCGGCGATCTCCTCGGCAGTGCCGGGCTCCTGCCCGAGGAACTGGTTGCAGGGTACGCCGAGCACGGTGAAGCCCTGGGCGGCGTACCGCTCCTGGAGCTTCTCCAGGCCGGTGTACTGCGGGGTCAGGCCGCACTTGGAGGCCACGTTCACCACGAGGACGGCCTTGCCCGCGTACTGGGAGAGCTCCGCGGAACCGCCCTTGAGGGCATCGATCGACACGTCGAGGGGAGAGGCGCCTGCGTCAGTAGTCATGCTCCGGATGCTAGCCCCGGGCGGTGAACCCACCCCTTCCGGGGCCATCCCCCGCTTCCGGTTCCGGCCGGGACGGCCAGCGCCCGCCCGGCGGCGGACCGGGACGACCTGCCGGACCGGGCCAGCGCCCGCCCGGTGGCGGACCGGACCAGGACCTCGCCCGCCGCAGCGGGCCAGGACCTGCCCGGCGGCGGCGGACCGGGTCAGGATCTGCCCGGTGGCGGACCGGGTCAGGACCTGCCCGGTGGCGGACCGGGTCAGGACCTACCCGGCGGCGGAGCGGACCAGGACCTCGCCCGCCGCCGTCCGCGAGTACAGCACCGACCGCCCCGCGCGCCGTCGCTCCACCAGCCCGGCCTCCAGCAGCACCCGCAGATGGCGGCCGACCGAGCCGAGGCCCTGGCCGGTCAGGGCGACCAGCTGGGTGGTGCTCAGGGGGCCGGCCAGGAGGACGAGCACCGCGGCCCGGCCGGGCCCCAGCAGGGCGCCCAACGCGGCCGGTACGGCGCGGGCCCGGTCCCGGTGGTCCTCGGCGAGCGCTCCGGTGCAGGGATAGACGACGGCGTACCGCTCCCGCTCGTCCCACGACACCCACCCCGTCTTCGGGGTGACCGGCACGAACACCAGTTCGGCACCGGAGATCTCGCGGGGCGGATACTCGTGCAGGTTGACCTGAAACCGACTCTCGCCGAGCCACCGCGTCCCCGGCCGCAGCGAGTCCAGTACGGCCGCCCAGCCACCCCGGCTGACCTGCGCGGTCCGCGCGACGACATCGGCCTCCAGGACGCGCCGCCGCCGCTCCCAGTGCGGTCGTACGCCCGTCTCCCACACGTACTCCAGCAGCCCGGCCGCCCGGTCCGGCAGGTCGTCCCGGTCCAGGACGGCGGGCAGCGGGCCGGCCAGGGACATCCGCAGATGGGCGCGGGCCTCGGCCGGATCGGCCGACCGTACCCGGGCGACGCCCTCCTCGAAGCTCTCGCCGTCCCTCGGGGTGGGTGTGAGGAAGTCGGCGACCCAGCTCCGCCCCAGCCCGGCCCGCACCAGCAGCGCGGTCACCGGGTCGGCCGCCAGTACGGCGCGGTAGCCGGGGAGCCGGTCGCGCAGCCAGTCGCGCTCGCCGGGATGCGTCCCCACGCCCGCGTGCAGCAGCTTCAGGCTCGCGAAGGTCTCGGCGAGCGGGGAGAGCACGAACCGGCTGCGCGCCAGGGTGTCCGCGTTCACCTGCCACCAGCCCATCCCCCTGCGCCCCCACCCCGTGCCCGTACGACTGACGACGTTTCGCGGTCCGGCGAAACAATAACCACCCCTCCACGGCCCGTCGCAGACTCCGCCCATGACCGGCCACACATACCGACAGCTGTTCCGCACCCCCGAGTTCACGCCTCTCTTCCTCGCCACCGCCGCCCAGACCGCCGCCGGGACGGTGAGCGGGCTCGCCCTCGGCACACTCGTCTACCGCGCCACCGACTCCCCGCTGCTGTCGGCGGTGAGCATGTTCGGCCCGTCCCTCGCGCAGGTGCTGGGCGCGACCTTCTTCCTCTCGGGCGCCGACCGGCTGCCCCCGAGGTCGGCGCTGACCGGACTCTCCCTCGCCTTCGCCGCCGCGACGGCCGTCCTGGCGCTGCCCGGACTGCCGGTGTGGGGTGTCTTCGCGGTCGTGCTCCTCCAGGGGCTGATCGCCTCGCTCGGCGGCGGCGTCCGCTGGGGCCTGTTGAACGAGATCCTCACCAAGGACGGCTATCTGCCGGGGCGTTCACTCTTCAACATGCTGAGCGGGCTGACGCAGATCATCGGCTTCGCCGCCGGCGGCGCGCTCGTGACCGTGCTCTCCCCGCGTCCGGTCCTGCTGCTCGCCGCCCTGCTCTACACGACCGCCGCCGTCGTCACCCGCCTCGGCCTGACCCTCCGCCCGCCGCGGGCCTGCGGCCGTCCCTCGGTCGCGGCGACCCGGCGCACGAACGCCGTGCTGTGGTCCTCCCGGCCCCGCCGCCTCACCTATCTGGGCCTGTGGCTCCCCAACGGGCTGGTCGTCGGCTGCGAGGCGCTCTTCGTGTCCTACGACCCCGACGCGGCGGGCACGTTGTTCGCGTGCGGTGCGCTGGGCATGCTGGCCGGTGACGTGACCGTGGGCCGCCTCGTCCCGCAGGCCCTGCGCCCCCGCCTGGCCACGCCCCTCCTGCTGCTGCTGGCCACCCCCTACGCCTTCTTCGCCCTGCGCCCCGCCCTTCCGCTCGCCGCGGCCTGCGCCGCCCTCGCCTCCGTCGGCTTCGGCGCGAGCCTGGTCCAGCAGGAGCGGCTGATGGCCCTCACCCCGCCCGAACTCAGCGGCCACGCACTGGGGTTGCACTCGGCCGGGATGCTCACGATGCAGGGCGTCAGCGCGGCGCTGGCCGGAGCTGTCGCCCAACTCACCTCACCCGCGACGGCGATGACGACGATGGCGCTGGCGTCGATCGCGGTGACCCTGGCATTGAAGGCCGCCGGACGAGCCGACGCGGAGCGCGAGGCGAA
Organism: Streptomyces zaehneri; assembly: GCF_032248645.1. Taxonomy (NCBI): domain Bacteria; kingdom Bacillati; phylum Actinomycetota; class Actinomycetes; order Kitasatosporales; family Streptomycetaceae; genus Streptomyces; species Streptomyces zaehneri. The sequence continues at coordinate 136,290 of NZ_JASTTJ010000011.1, read as the reverse complement.
CGACTTCGGTCGGGTCAACGGGTGAGCCGGTGAGCCGGTGATCCGGTGATCCGGTGTGTGCGGGAGCGAGTGAGTGCGGGAGCGAAGGGGAGACGGCAGAGTCACCGGGACGGCCGTGGGGGCCGAGGCCGGGCCGGGGCCGGGTGCCGGGGCAGGGGGGTTCAGGCGTCGGGCCGGGTGCCGGGGGCAGACCGGGTTCAGGCGTCGGGGTCCGTGAAGACCTCGGGCACCTTGTTGTCGACGACGACGCGGGCGAGCAGCGCGGCGAGCCGGTCGCGTTCGCTCGTGTTCAGCCCCGAGGGCAGGTTCTCGAGGCGGCGGCACGTCTCGTCGTAGAACCCCTGCGCCAGCCGGTGGCCTTCCTCGGTGAGTCCGACGCGGACGGCCCGCCCGTCCCGCGGATCCGGCTCGCGCCGGACCAGGCCGCGCTGGACCGTCCGGTCCACCAGGCCCGTCAGGCTGGACTTGGCGAGCCCGAGCATCTCGCCGAGTTCGCTCATGCCGTACGGCTGCGGCATCAGCACGCACAGCAGTTGGCCCTGCTGCGGTGTGATGCCGTGGGCGCGGCTCGACTCGGCGTACACGGCGTTCACGAGGAACGCCGACCGCACCAACGCGGCCACGACCGCCATCTGCCCACCTGCGGTTTTCCCCATGAGGGGCAAGACTAGCGGCGGGCGTGGGGACGGTTCGACCCTCGGCGGGCCGAGATGTCCGGGCGGCCCGGACGGTCGTACCCGCCCTTGCCCCAGGTTGATCCGATGGGTTTTCTCGACAGGTCGACCGGAACCGGATATCCCGAGGCTCTGTATACCCCCTAGGGGTATGACGGGCAAGAGGTCGCCCGTGCGATGGGGGGCGGGTGCGGCTGGCGGCGTCTATACGATGTCCGACCGGGAAACGGACGGCGGCGGAGAGGAGACGGGGCGTGACGGATCACCGGCAGCGTCCCCGGCGGCGCGGACAGGGCGAGCTGGAGGCGTTGGTCCTGTCGGCGCTGCGGGAGGCGGACGGTCCGGCCACCGCCGGGTGGGTGCAGGAACGCCTGGGCGGCGGCCTCGCCTATACGACGGTGATCACGATCCTCACCCGGCTGCTCGCCAAGGGAGCGGTCACCCGCGAGCGCGGCGGCCGGTCGTTCGCCTGGCTGCCCGCGTCCGACGAGGCCGGTCTCGCCGCCCACCGGATGCGCAGGGTGCTGGACGCCGAGCGGAACCGCGAGGCCGTGCTGGCCAGCTTCGTCACCGGCCTCGGCCCCGATGACGAACGGCTGCTGCGCGAACTCCTGGGCCGGCCCCGCGACGAAGACGAAGACGAAGACGAAGACGAAGACGCATACGAAGCGGAAGACGAAGAGGAACACAAAGACAAAGCCGAGGCCGAAGCCGAGGCCGAAGCCGAAGCCGACGGAACTGCCGCGGAGCCGGACGCGGGGGAAGGCTGACGTCTCATGGGGGTCTTCGTCTTTCTGCCCCTGGTGCTGCCGCTCACCGCGTGGCCGGTCGCGCGGCTCGCCGAACAGCATCTGCATCCGCGCACCGCGACCCGGCTGCTGACCGGCGTGGCCACGGTGATGGCCGTGTGCAGCACGGTGTGCCTGGGGCTCCTCATGGTCGTCGGCACCGCCCAGCTCCCCGGCAACCCGCTGCCCGACGGCTGGTCGGACCCCGAGGTACGCCAGGCCGTCCCCTACGACGAGATCGCCGGCCGGGCCGCCATCCCCGCGCTGTGCGCGGTGGCCCTGCTCTGCGGCCGGACGCTGCTGCGGCACGGCCGGGTGCGCCGCCGGGCCCACCGGGCGCTCGCCGGGCTGCCGGGCACGGAGGTCGTGGTCCTGCCCGACGGGACGCCGTACGCGTACGCCCTGCCCGGCGGCCGCCGCGACCGGATCGTCGTGACCACCGCCCTGCTGGCCTGCCTCGAACCGGCCGAGCGGCGGGCCCTGTTCGCCCATGAGCGGGCCCACCTCGCCGGCGGCCACCACCGGCACCTGCTCGCCGTCCGGCTGGCCGCGCGGGCGAACCCGTTCCTGTGGCCCCTTCGTACGGCCGTGGCGTACACGGCGGAGCGCTGGGCGGACGAGGAGGCGGCCCGGACGGTCGGCAGCCGCCGTACGGTGGCCCGGGCGATCGGCAGGGCGGCCCTGGTCTCCGGGCGCGCGCCCCTGCCGGGGCTCGCCGGCTTCGCCGCGCCGGGGCCGGTGCCGCGCAGGGTGACGGCCCTGCTCGGCCCCGCCCCGGCGGTGCGGCGCTGCCCGTCGGTGTTCACCACCGTCGGTCTCGCGGTCTGGGCCGCCGCGGCGGGGACGGCCGTGTCGGCGATGTCGTCGGCGAACTCGGCCGTCACGATGCTCTTCATCCTGCACGCCGCGACGCGCCTTTGACCGTCCGGCCGCGTCGGGAGGTTTATCCGGCCGAAAGCCGGTAAGCAGGGCCCGGGTAATGCTGTCGGAGCTTTCCCCGCCCGGCGGGTCCTGGGCGGGTGGCACGGTCGTGTGAGAGGTGTTCTGGTCTGTCCGGGTTGCGCCAGGAGGGCATCGGGCAGGCCACACTGCCCTCGAACGGCACCGAGCCGACACCGGCGGGGCCGACGCACGCCGAGCCGACACCGGCGGGGCCGACGCACGCCGAGCCGACACCGGCGGGGCCGACGCACGCCGAGCCGACACGGGCCCAGCCGGCGCACGCCGAGCCGACACCCTCGGCGCCGGCGCACGCCGAGCCGGCCCCCGCGGAGCCGCCACGGGCCGCGCCCGCGAAGACGCGAGACGACTTCTTCGACAACGCGAAGTACCTGGCGATCCTGCTGGTCGCCGTGGGCCACGCCTGGGAACCCCTGCGCGAGGGCAGCCGCACGGTCACCGCGTTCTACACGCTCGTGTACGCCTTCCACATGCCGGCGTTCATCGTCATCTCCGGCCACTTCTCCCGCGGCTTCGACGGCGGCCCGCGGCGCGTCAAGCGCCTGATCACCGGCGTGGCCGTGCCCTACGTGGTCTTCGAGGTGGCGTACACCCTCCTCACGAGGTGGACCGACGACGCCCCCGACCGCGACATCAGCCTGCTGGACCCCCTCTACCTGACCTGGTTCCTGGCCGCCCTGTTCATCTGGCGGCTGACCGCGCCGGTCTGGCGCCTCGTACGCCGGCCGCTGCCGCTCGCGCTCGCCGTCGCGATGCTCGCGACCCTCTCGCCCGCCATGGGCAAGGACCTCGACCTCCAGCGGGTCCTCCAGTTCCTGCCCTACTTCGTCCTGGGCCTGCTGCTGAGGCCTGAGCACTTCCGGCTGGTGCGCCGCCGCGCGGTACGGGTCGCATCGGTGCCGGTCTTCGCGGCCGCGCTCGCCGTGGCCTACTGGGCGGCCCCGCGCGGCGTCTACCCCTGGTTCTTCCACAACGACAGCGCCGTACAGCTGGGGGCGCCCGCCTGGTACGGCCCCGTGATGACCCTGGCCACCTTCGGCTGCTCCCTCGTCCTGGTGGCCTGCTTCCTGGCCTGGGTGCCGGGACGCCACACCTGGTTCACCGCCCTGGGCGCGGCCACGCTCTACGGCTATCTCCTGCACGGCTTCGTCAAGCAGGCCGCCGGCCCCGCCCACTGGTACGACCACCCCTGGATCCACCAGCCGCTCGGCGCCCTCGCCGTCACCCTCGTCGCCGCCCTGACCGTGACCCTGCTGTGCACATCCCCCGTCCGGCGGGTCTTCCGGTGTGTGGTGGAGCCCAGGGCGGAGTGGGCGTTCAGGCGGAGCGGCGAGGGCGGACGCGCGGCGGCGTAGGCACGGTCACTCGGTGCTCCGGGCGGTGGCGGTGGTCGTCCTGGCGGCCCAGCCTGCCGGGAGCAGGGCACCCGCCACCGCGATGACCAGACCGCCCAGGGCGAGCAGGGCCGGCTCGGGCACGTCGTAGACGGCGATGTGCGAGGGCGGCAGGGCCATGCCGACGGCGAGGCCCATGAGCGGTGTGACGTAGTGGTGCAGCGCCACGCCGACCGGGACCGCCAGCGCGCCGGCCGGCAGACCGATGACGGCGACCGAGGTGACGACCATGGTCAGGGTCTGGCGCGGGGCCATGCCCAGGGCCTTCAGGACGCCGAGGTCGTGGACCCGGTCGCGGGTGTCGAGGACGACCGTGTGGAACACGCCCGGTCCGGCGACCACGACGAGCATGAGGGTGAGCGTCCCGATCAGCCAGTCGCCCGAGACCATCGGGGGGCCGTCCGGGGTCTCCTCCGGGCTAAGCGGAGTGATCTGCCTCACATGTTGTCACAGGGGTCGGCGACACGGTGTCTTGAGGCCGAACCACCGAACATGGAGGAGACGACATGGCCGAGAACACCGATGTTGTCGTGATCGGCGGCGGATACGCCGGCGTGATGGCGGCCAACCGCCTGACGCAGCGCGACGACGTGACCGTGACGCTGATCAATCCCCGCCGCACCTTCGTCGAGCGGATCCGGCTGCACCAACTGGTGGGCGGGTCGGACGACGCGGTCGTCGACTACGCGAAGATCCTGGCCGACGGCGTCCGGCTGACGGTCGACACCGTGACCCGGATCGACGCGGCCGGACGCCACCTGGAGCTGGCCTCGGGCGGCACGGTCGACTACGACTACCTGGTCTACGCGGTGGGCAGCGGCAGCGCCGACCCCGGGGTACCCGGCGCGGCGGAGCACGCCTACCCGCTCGCCGACCTGGAGGAGGCCGAGCGGCTGCGGCCGGTCATCGCCGCCGCGCCCGTCTCGGCGGCGGTGTCGGTGGTCGGCGCCGGCCCGGCCGGTATCGAGACCGCCGCCGAACTGGCGGAGAAGGGCCGCACCGTGACCCTGGTCTGCGGTGGCGTGCTCGGCCCGTATCTGCACCCTCGGGGCCGCCGCGCGGTCGCCGGGCGACTGGCCAAGCTCGGCGTGACCGTGCTCGACGGCCCCGGCACCCTGGTGACGGAGGTGACCCGCGATGCCGTACGGCTCGCCGACGGCCGCGAACTGCGGAGCGAGGTGACCGTCTGGACCGCCGGGTTCGGCGTGCCGGACCTGGCCGCGCGCAGCGGACTGAGCACCGACGCCCTGGGCCGCCTGCGCACCGACGAGACCCTCACCAGCGTGGACGACCCGCGCATCGTCGCGGCCGGGGACTCCGCGGCACCGTCGGACCTGCCGTTCCGACAGGGCTGCCAGTCCGCGGTCCAGCTCGGCCCGCAGGCCGCCGAGACGGTGCTCAGCCGTATCGCCGAGAAGCCGCCCACGCCCATCGACGTGGGGTTCGCAGGCCAGTGCCTGAGCCTCGGACGGCGCTCCGGCGTCTTCCAGTTCGCCCGCAGGAACGACATGGCGATCAGCCTGTACCTCGGCGGCCGTCTGGGCGGGAGGGTCAAGGAGATCGTGTGCAGGAGCACCGTCTGGCAACTGTCGTACGAGGCGCGCAAGCCCGGCGTGCGCACCTGGTGGAGCAAGGACGCCAAGCGCGGGGAACTGCTCCGGGCGAAGCAGCGCGAGGCCCCCGACACCGCCGACCGGGCTGCCTAGAGGGCGGGTCTGACCGTTCCCGTCGGGCGCGCGGCGTCTGGTACGGCGCCTGGTACGGCGCCTCGCCGCGGTGTCGGATCACCCGAGTGCATCCGGTACGCGGGCGATCCTCAAGCCTTGCGACGCACGCACCGGACGCACCGCACCGGACGCCGCGCGCCGATCCGACGCGCATGGCCTGGCGCGCCTTGGCGAGGCGGGCGCGTCCGGCCGGGGAAGAATGGACCCCGGTGTGCACGCACGCCTGCGGACCGTCGGCAGCCGGGGCCGACAGCGAGGAAGAGGAAAGGGCCGAGCCATGGGCGACGACACCGCTGATCCGGCGACCGACACGTTCGTCGCCCACCGCAACCTCCTCTTCACGGTCGCGTACGAGATGCTCGGATCGGCGGCGGACGCCGAGGACGTCCTCCAGGAGACCTGGCTGCGCTGGATCGACGTCGACCTGGCACAGGTGCGCGACCGGCGCGCCTACCTGGTCCGGATCACGACCCGCCAGGCGCTCAACCGGCTGCGCACCATGACGCGTCGCAGGGAGGCCTACATCGGCCCCTGGCTGCCCGAGCCACTGCTCACCACCTCGGACGTGGCCCAGGACGCGGAGCTCGCCGAGAGCGTGTCGATGGCGCTGATGCTCGTTCTCGAAACCCTGTCGCCGACGGAGCGCGCCGTCTTCGTGCTGCGCGAGGCCTTCGACGTCGGTTACGACGAGATCGCGGCCGCGGTCGACAAGAGCCCCGCGGCCGTCCGCCAGATCGCGCACCGCGCCCGTAAGCACGTCGACGCCCGCCGTCCGCGCGAGGTGGTCTCCCCGCGCGAGACCCGGGCGGCGCTGGAGTCGTTCCGGCGCGCGCTCGACACCGGGGACCTCCAGGGCCTCCTCGACGTGCTCGCGCCCGAGGTGGTCCTGCTGAGCGACGGCGGCGGCGTCAAACAGGCCGCGCGACGGCCCGTCGTCGGCGCCGACAAGGTGGCCCGCTTCGTCATCGGCGGCGCCGGCCGCGTCGATGCCACGATCACCGGCGAACTCGCCCTGGTCAACGGCCACCCGGCACTTCTCGTCCGGCTCGACGGGGAGTACGACGGCGTCATGGCGGTCCGCGTCGAGGACGCCCGCATCACCGGCATCTACTACATCCGCAACCCCGAGAAGCTGACCCGGGTCGCCTCCGAGACCCCCCTCACGCTGCGCTGAACGCCGCGGGGGCGGACTTTGCCGCCTCCGGGCCGATTTTCATGGCGTATTCACAGCAAGGGCCGTCGCGCTCCCCGCCTCGGTCCGACCCGGTCGGGCCAAGGCGTCTACCAGGGGAAACGCGAAAGCGCGCCGGGGATTTCCGGCGTCGCGGCGAAGCCGCCGACGCCGACAGAAAGCGATCTCCACCACTTTCCGGAACCGTTTCTGTTCGTAGCGTTGACACCCCGCACACCCCCTCTTATTGTCACGCCACCATTCCGACCGCGTGACGATATTTCGAACGGCTGAAAGGCAAGTGCCCTGCGCGCCACCGAAATCAGTACATACGTGGCAGGCGCGCCCCGGCGCCGCCCGGCGTATGTACAGGTGTGCCCCGGTGGCGCGATCACGGGAGACGGCGAGGCCTGCTTACAGGGCCGTACCGCCGCACCGATCGACGAACCACCGGACCCCGAGGCGCTCCAGCGCCGGCCCGAGCGACGCGCCGGGCGATCCGATCGTCACTCAGTTCAGCGTGACCCTCCGCCTGTTCACCGTCCATGAACAGGTGCGCCAGCCCCCCGGCGGCCTCGCGGCCGCACGCGGATCCGGAAGATCGCCGAGCGGATCCGTGCCGCGGGGCCTACCGCTCCACCGCACGTCCGGTCGGTACGGAGCGCCCGAGACCCACCCGCACGGCGCCCTCCTGAGGGGTCGTCACCCGACCCCGCACCGAGCCCGCGCGAAAGCGGACACGGCGCGCCCCACCCCGGATCGCCCACCCCCCGCTCGCCGGCCGCCCGGCCCGCTCCACCGGTTCCCCACAGCCTCTGACACCCCCCATCCTCTCAACGACGAGAAGAACGAGGAACGATCACCATGCGCAACCGAAGAGCCGCCCTCGCCGCCACCGCCGGAGCCGTCTCTCTCGCCCTCACCCTGACCGCCTGCGGCAGCAACATCGGGGGCAGCTCCGAGGGAGACTCCGGGGACGGCACCATCGGCATCGCCATGCCGACCCAGGCCTCCGAGCGCTGGCTCACCGACGGCAAGAGCGTCGTCGACGACCTGAAGGCCGACGGCTACCAGACCAAACTGGTGTACGGCGAGGACGACCCGAAGACGCAGGTCGCACAGATCGAGTCCCTGATCAAGCAGGGCGTCGACGCGCTGATCATCGCGGCCATCGACAACAAGTCGCTGAACGGCGTGCTCCAGAAGGCCGCCGACGCGGACATCCCGGTGATCTCCTACGACCGGCTCATCCTCGGCACCGAGAACGTCGACTACTACGTGTCCTTCGATAACGAGCAGGTCGGCCGGTTCCAGGCCCGCTACATCATCGACAAACTCGGCCTGGAGGACGGCGCGGGCCCGTTCAACATCGAACTGTTCGCCGGCTCCCCCGACGACAACAACACCAAGTTCTTCTTCGACGGCGCGATGCACCTCCTCCAGCCGTACCTGGACACCAAGCAGTTGGTGGTCCGGTCCGGCCAGACCGCGCTCAAGGAGGTCACCACCCTGCGCTGGGACGGCCCCACCGCGCAGAAGCGCCTGGACGGCATCCTCGCCGACTCGTACGGGAGCAAGAAGGTCGACGCGGTCCTGTCGCCGTACGACGGCATCTCCATCGGCGTCCTGAACGCGCTGAAGGCGGACGGCTACGGCTCCGGCAGCAAGCCCCTGCCGATCGTCACCGGGCAGGACGCCGAACTTGCCTCGGTGAAGTCCATCATCGCGGGTGAGCAGTCGCAGACCGTCTACAAGGACCTCCGTCAACTCGCCGGTGTCGCAGCCGAGATGGCCGACGACATACTCAACGGCAAGACGCCGAAGGTGAACAACCGAAGGGCCTACGACAACGGGGTCAAGGCCGTGCCCGCCTACCTGCTGCAGCCGACGACCGTCGACAAGACCAACTACGAGTACGTCCTGGTCGCCGGCGGCTACTACACCGACGCCGAACTCAAGTAGCCACGAACCGGATCCCACGGAGCCGGGCCACGACCGACGATGACCACGCCGACCGCGGTTCGCCGCGGTCATCGTCGGCCACGGTGTTCATCGCGGTGCAGGCGACGCACGTGAGGCATGCGGTGGTCGCGGTGGTCGCGGTGAACGGGCTGGACGGGCTGAACGCAGTGACCGCCTTCGGCCGTCGGGGTGCGTCCGCCCGGCTAGATCCACGTGTCCAGCCACATCCGTGACCGCCAGTCGCCGACCGGGATCGCCTCGCCCGTGTACACGGGCCAGAAATAGATGAAGTTCCAGGCGATGAGCAGCACCAGCCCGCCCGCGACGACCGCGCCCAGCGCCCGGCGTCTGTCGGCCGCGCCCGGCGGGCCCAGGAGCGCGCCCAGCGTCATCGCCACGGCCAGGCACAGGTACGGCACGAACGCGACCGCGTAGAAGGAGAAGACCGTGCGGTCCTGGTACAGGAACCAGGGCAGATAGCCGGCCGCCACCGCGCACAGCACGGCGCCCGCGCGCCAGTCGCGGCGCAGCGCCCACCGGTAGAGCAGATACACGAGTGCGCAGCACGCCGACCACCACAGCAGCGGCGTGCCGAGCGCGAGGACCGCCTGCGAGCAGTCGACCGTGGCGTGACACCCGTCCCGCCCGGCCTTCGGCGACCGGTAGTCGAACAGCACCGGCCGGCCGAGGACCAGCCAGCTCCAGGGGTTCGACTCGTACCGGTGCCAGGTGTCCAGCCCCACATTGAACTGATAGACGCCGTACTCGTAGTGCCACAGGCTGCGGAGCGGGGCGGGTATCCACGACCAGGTGCCGCCGCGGTCGTCCGCCCAGTGCCGCCCGTAACCGCCGTCGGACCGGAACCAGCCGGTCCACGTCACCAGATAGGTCACGACGGCGACCGGCACGACGGACAGCAGGGACCAGCCGAGATCCCTGCGCAGCACCGCCCGGTACGGGCGCCCCGCCCCGGCCACGCGGCGCGAGCCGACGTCCCACAGCAGGGTGAGGACCACGAAGAAGGCCAGGAAGTACAGGCCGTTCCACTTGGTCGAGGCCGCCAGCCCCAGGAAGACGCCGGCCGCGAGCCGCCACGGACGCGGTCCCGTCCCGGCACGGTCGCCGGTGATCCGGTCCGGGCGCGCGTGGCCGTCCCCGTCCACCGGGAGGGCCGCCGCGAGCCGGGCCCGCGCGTGGTCCCGGTCGAGCAGCAGACAGCCGAACGCCGCCAGCACGAAGAACATGACGACGAGGTCCAGCAGCGCGGACCGGCTCATCACCACATGCAGACCGTCCAGCGCCATCAGCGTGCCGGCCAGGCAGCCGAGCGCCGTCGACCGGAACAGCCGGCGTCCGATGCGGCACAGCATCAGCACCGACAGCGTGCCCAGGACCGCGGTCATGAAGCGCCAGCCGAACGGAGTGAGGCCGAACATCCACTCACCCAGCGCGATCACCCACTTGCCCGTCGGCGGATGCGCGACGAACGCCCCGGTGTCGGAGAGCGGGATCACCGATGGGTCCGCGAGGATCTGCGGGTCGGTGACCTTGCGGTCGGGCCAGGTGCCCTCGTAGCCGAGCCGCAGCAGTGCCCAGGCGTCCTTGGCGTAGTAGGTCTCGTCGAAGACGAGGCCCCGCGGCTGCCCGAGACGCCGGAACCTGATCACTCCGGCCAGCACGGCGACGAGTGCCGGCCCCAGCCAGTCCATCACCTTCGCGGCGCGGTACGCCCCGGCCGGGCCGAGGCGTATGAGCTCCCCCCAGCGGGTCGACGGCCCCGGGAAGGGCGGAACCAGAATTTCCCGGACGCCGGTCCGGGGGCGCCCGGCGTATCCGAACAGGCGCAGCCGGCCCTGCCAGTCGTCGGACACCTTCGTCGGACGGCCGCCGTCGAGGACGGGGGAGCGCCGCACACTGCTACTCGTCACCGGACGACCCTAGACGCCGACCTGCGCGAACGCCCGCACGATCCCGCATTCCACCGTCCGCCTTGCACGTCGTTGTCCTGGATGACGTCAAGGCCCGATGCCGACGGATACGCCGCACCTTTCCCCTGTGCGGCGGGTGGGCCGGGAGCGGGATGAATTGCCCTGCCGCGTATGCCGGACTCCCTTGCGGCGGCGGCAAGTTCGACGGTGGCGAAGCGATTGACGGGGCACCCAGATAGGCACGGCTTCTCTGAAAGGAACCACCATGGCAACTCCCCTGACCGCAGCCAGGGTTCTCGCCGCCCTCAGAGCCGAGGGCGTCACCGTCGTCGAGGTCGGCGGCTGGCGCACCCACAACCGCGCAGGACACGGCGCGTGGGGCCCGGTCGCGGGGGTGGTCGTCCACCACACCGTGACCTCCGGGACGGCCGCCTCCGTGGCGATCTGCCGCGACGGATACGCCGGCCTCCCCGGACCGCTGTGCCACGGCGTCATCGACAAACGGGGCGTCGTGCACCTCGTCGGCTGGGGCCGGGCCAACCACGCCGGCAGGGGTGACGGCGACGTGCTGAAGGCGGTCGTCGCCGAGAAGGGGCTGCCCGCGCCGAACGAGAACGACACGGACGGCAACGTCCACTTCTACGGCTTCGAGTGCGTCAACCTCGGCGACGGCAAGGACCCGTGGCCGGCGGTCCAGCTGGAAGCCATGGTCCGCGCCTCGGCCGCGCTGTGCCGGGCGCACGGCTGGTCCGCCGCCTCCGTGATCGGCCACAAGGAGTGGACGAACACGAAGACCGACCCGCGCGGCTTCACCATGGCCGACTTCCGCGCCAGGGTCGCGTCCCGGCTGCGCAAGGCCCCCGGCACCGACACCCCGATCCCCACCCCGACCGACCCGCAGGAGGACACCGTGCCCAACCCTTCGATGCTGAACGAGTCCAACGTCACCGATGTGGAGCTGCCTTCCGGCGAGTGGGTCGGCCTGGCCTTCGCGGACCCGGTCGTCCATTCCGGGCCGCGCCTGCACAACACCCTGGTGCACGTGTCGCTCGAGGAGAAGGCCCCGGACGACGCGCTCGTCGAGGGCCGCTTCTACCTGACGGACACCTCGGGCAAGCACCCGTCGGCCTACCAGACCGTCACCCGCTACGGCGGCGGCGGCCACCAGTTCGCCCTGTCCGGCACCGTCCCGGCCGGCAGGCACCTGAGGTTCCAGCTCCGCGTGCAGACGGCCGACGCCGGCCCGGTCAAGCTGCTCCACCGCACCGCGACCGGCCTCTACTGGGCCGCCTGACCCCCGCTCCACCCGGGCAGGGGTGCCCTGGCCGGGCCTCGGTGTCCGGCGGTCGCCGGATGGGTGGGGGAGGCGTGACTCCCGTTCGGCCGGTTCGGTGGGGGAGGCGTGACTCCCGTTCGGCCGGTTCGGTGGGGGAGGCGTGACTCCCGTTCGGCCGGTTCGGTGGGGACGGCCGGGATCCGGGGTCTCTGCGGTTCGGTGGCGCCGGACGGGCGGGGTGGGTCGGGCCGTGCCGCTCCGCCGGGCTCTTCCCGGCCTGGTGGGGCGCTGTACGACGGTCGGTCCGCCCCGGCGCCCCGGCGCCCCGGCGCCCCGGCGCCCCGGCGCCCCGGCGCCCCGGGGCGCCGGGACGGACCGCGTCTGACGTTGTCCCACATGGAGGATGGAGGTGAGCGCCGTCCGATGTGCGTCCTGAGCGTGACCAGGCGGCCGGCCAGGGTCCTCAGCCCCTTCTCCGCCGTACCGCAGCGCTGTTGCCGGAACCCGGTCGCCGTAGCCGGGTCCGGCTGCTTCGCAGAGGCCCCCTCCGACCCAGGTCACCAGGTCACCAGAACTGCGCGGCGACGGCCTGGGCGGGCTGGGGCCCGCACCTCAAATCGGTTCAGGCGAAGGGCACTTCGTCAGTTCCCGCTAGGCTCCCCGTGAACTTCAGCTTGGGCACACGCCGGGGCTTCTTGTGCGGGTGCTCTCAGTCGGGGCACCGGGGGGTGGACGAATGATGAATGCTTCTGCGGTCGGAAGACGGGTCGTTGCGGCGGCGGGTGTCCTGTCGGTGCTGGCGCTGGCCGACGCGTGCGGTACGGACAGCGGGGACGATGCCGAGGGAAGCAAGACGCCTGCGGCCACCGGGTCCACCTCGTCCGCGAGTTCGACGCCGCAGCAGGCATCCGGATCGCCCGCCTCCGCGGCCGGGAAGGGGCTCGACCAGAAGGGCCTCGACCGCCTGGCGCTGACCGTGCACGACGTCCCCGGCTATACCGTCAACACCGTCACGGGCCAGGGCAGCCCGGTGGACCACGATGTGCTCACGACCTACCGCGCCGTCACGCCCGCCCCTTGCCGACCCGTCTACGCGGCCGCGCAGCTGGGCAGCCTGCACGACTTCACGTCCCATGTGAGCCAGGACGTCGTGTCCGCCTCCGACGAACTAGGGCAGCACGCGAGTGTCGGCCTGACGTCCTACACCCTTGCCGACGCCCGCACGGTGATGACCGACCTGCGCGCAGCGCTCCCGAAGTGCGCCACCGCCGAGATGCGCCCCTCCGCCGCCCACCCAGGTTCTGGGCTCGGGTATTCCGGTACGCAGACCCGGTCCGTTTCCGGTTACGGCGACGAGACACTCGCTTTCGACGCCACCCAGGTCGTCGACGGCGGGGGACCCAGCATCCCCGTCACCGTCCTGGTCGTCCGCCAGGACTCCACCATCGCCACCTTCTTGTCCCTCAACCCCATCCAGCCCCCGACCATCCCCCAGGAGATCGTCGACGCGCAGCTGAAGAAGCTTTGACCTGCGGAAACGTCGAGGTGGAGCTTGAGTAGGCGCAGCCGGGCCCCGACCATGGGGTCACGTGGGGGTGTCTGGCAGCGCAGCCCTGCCCGTCGTCCGGCCAGCGGGCGCGATCAGGCGCGCCTGCTGGCCTTTCCAGCGAATTCAGCAGGTGGACCTGCTGGAGATCTTTATTCCGGTGACACTGTAGGCGTTGGCGAACACGGTTGAGCTGTTCGGCGAAAGGCAGATCGAGGTGCCGTCCTGGAGCCGCAGGTACACCACGTCGTCGTTCCGGGTGTTCACGACCCCGTAGTGCGGCCGGGGCGTCACGGCCTGATAACTACTGGTGACGTCCTTGTACTTCGAGAGCGGCGTGCCCGCGAGCAGGGCGTTGTTGTCCACGTAGAAACAGACGTAGGGGTACGGACAGCCGTGGGTGGGCGCCTCCGCATGAGCCGCGGACGCGCCGGTCACGGAGATGGCCGCGACGGCCGCGCTCACCCCCGCGAAGCTTAGGACCTTCCGCATGACGGACTTCATCAAACCTCCCAAAACTCGGTCAACTGTTCGAGTCTGCCCGTGAGCGGCGGCGGGCAGGACAAAGCAGGAGCGTAGCCGGGGCAGACGTGGGCTGCTGTCGCGAACTCCCCATCCCCCCAAGGCTCTTACGGACGGTCACGCCCGGGCCCGGCCGACGCGGCTCCGCTACTCGCTGTGGATGCTCATGCCGGCTGCACGGAAGATTTTCTGGTCGATGTGCACGTCCACGAAGAACTTCATCGCCCTCGGGCTGGAGCCGGCACACCTCGATTCCCGTGAGTTCGCGTCCGTTCCGGCGCGGAATTGGCACCCCGCGACCCCCTCGAAACCGCATCGATCAAGGCTCTTGCGGCTCGCCCGCGGCGGTGTCATCCGCGGAACCTCTGCGGCCTCGCCTGGCTGCTCGCATTCGGTCGAGGAGGAGACCTGCAAGTGCAGCCAGGAAACCGATCGCCGCTGCGCCGAAGCCCACCCGAAGTAGTGGCGGTCGTCCGTTACCCAACGCGCGGGCGCCGGCCCAGACCGCTGCGGCCGTGAGCCCGAGACCCTCTATCCACCATCGCTCATCCCTGGCGCTTGTCATGTACTTCATCAATGTCATACGTGATGATCCCGCTCGCGCCCACTCACCTCAGCTCCCATCCCGGCTGCCGTCGGCCCACTTCCGGCAGGAATCGGCCGACTCGGTCCGCCTCCTGTGGACAAGGGGCCGTGAACGCCGAAGGCCCCCGACCGGGATGGGTCAAGGGTCTTCGAACCGTCGGGGCTAACAGGATTTGAACCTGTGGCCTCATCCTTATCAGGTCGATCATGGGTCGTCGGCGACGGTGGCCAACCGACCGTGGTCTTGGGTTGGCCGTCCGCTGGGGTTCGGCGGTGACCCCCGGTGTTCGGTGCTGTTGGTGTCAGGCGTCGGTGTCAGCCGTCAGGGGCGGGCTTGACAGGGTCGCCACCCATTCTGTTCAAGCTGCGCCACGGATGTGGCTCCAGTCAGATCCGTGGCCCCGTCCGAACCTCAGCCGACGGCAGTCAGCAACGATGGCGGGTGAGCCGACCGACCAGGGGCGCGTGTGCCTCGATGCACCCCCACCGGCCGCAGCCACGCTACTTCGCTCTTTCAGCGTGGCGTCGTGCCGCAGACGTATGTACCGCCGGGATACCAAGCTGAGGCACCATCACCGTTTGTGGCGCGGACTCGGAAGCACTTGTAAGTGCCGGGCGTAACGTGCCAATTGTCGGCGGTGTCATTCGCACTCGTCCGGCGATATGAAATACCGTCGGTGATCTCGAACCCGGTTTCATTGCTTGAGTTGTCTCGCCACGTCAGAAGGAATGTGTTGTTAGCCGTGGCTGCAACTCGTAGACCAGAAGGTGCGGTTGGGGAACTCTTGGCGCTGGCGATCCCCGTTGGTATCATGCAGGTGCATAGCACTCCGACTGCTGCCGCTGCGCTGTAGGTGCGGATTTTTCTTGATGCACGCATCTTTTCACCTCGGAGTGGGGTCTTGAGCGGAGGACTCCGCAGAAGCGGTGGGCGTCTTTTGGCCCCCGCTGGTGAAGGTTCACGCTGCCTGCCGGTACAGACTCGGCATATCAACGGATATTTCCATGTAAGCAGGTGCGTGTTGATCGTGCACCTTAAGCTCACTCGCTTCTTTGGCCGTTAGGCGGCGCCCTTCTGTGCGCGCGGCACGGACACCGGCCGGGCTACAGCGGGGCGGAGAGAGGAGCGCAGGCCCGGCCAGGAGCCGTCCCCGCGCGCGGGGAGCGGAGAGAACCGCCTTGAACCCGTAGAGAAAGTTGTAACGCGGTCTCTGGGCTGTCAGTGTCCGGTCCCGGGAGATGCTTGACACTTCGGTCCCAGCTGATGGTTGACAGTGGCCGTGATCGGCTTTTCTGTGCACGTCGTTGCGGCGTGTGGCAGGAGGCCGGGATTGGCGCTGGTGGAGTTGTCGGTTGTCGAGCAGAGATACCGGGCTGTCCTGGCCGTGCTGGCGGGTGCGACGGTGACGGAGATCGCCGCGCAGTTGGGTGTGTCGCGGCAGACGGTGAGCGGGTGGAAGTCGCGCTATGAGGCCTCGGGTTTGGCGGGTCTGGCGGACCGTTCCCGTAGGCCGGCTTCGTGTCCGCATCAGGCGTCTGCCGAGGTGGAGGCGGCAGTGTGTGAGCTGCGGCGTGAGCATCCTCGGTGGGGGCCGCGGCGGATCGCTCATGTGCTGGAGCGTTCGGGGGCGGTGAGTCCGGTGCCGTCTCGGATGACGGTGTATCGGATCTTGGTCCGTCATGGGCTGGTGGAGCCGGGGGTTCGGCGCCGGAAGCGGTCGGATTACAAGCGCTGGCAGCGGGATCGGCCGATGCAGCTGTGGCAGATGGACATCGTCGGCGGCGTGATGCTCGTCGACCCGCTGACCGGCGAGCTGACCGAGGCGAAGATCGTGACGGGTGTGGATGATCATTCCCGGTTCTGCGTGATCGCGTCGGTGGTCGAGCGGGCGACCGGGCGGGCGGTGTGCTCGGCGTTCGCTGGGGCCTTGCAGGCGTTCGGGGTGCCGGAGGAGGTGCTGACGGACAACGGCAAGCAGTTCACCGACCGGTTCGGGCATGGCGGTGAGGTGCTGTTCGACCGGATCTGCCGGGAGAACGGGATCGCGCACCGGCTCACCCAGCCGGCGTCGCCGACCACGACGGGCAAGGTGGAGCGGTTCCATCAGACGCTTCGGCGTGAACTCCTCGATGACTGCGGTGCGTTCGAGAGTGTCGGGGCGGCTCAGGCGGCGCTGGATGCGTGGGTTGAGGAGTACAACTCCGTGCGGCCGCATCAGGCGCTGGACATGCAGTCTCCCGCGGATCGGTTCGCCCCGGTTCCCGAGTCGGAGCGGGATGTGCTGGGCTTGCGGGTTCCTGGGGTACTGGCGCTGGTGCCGCAGCAGCGGACGGCGCCCGTGATCCCGGATCCTGCCGATGCGGTGGCCGATCGTCCCGCGGATCCGCCTGAGACGGTGCCGGTTCCGGTGGAGTCCGGTGGGCCGGTGGAGTTCGAGCGGGTGGTGCCTGCGAGTGGGAATTTGCAGGTTGCTGGCAAGCAGTTCTGGCTGGGTCCGGCCCGTTCGGGGCTGACGGTGACGTTCTGGGCCGACACCGCGGTGATTCATCTGCTGATCGCCGGAACGCGGATCAAGACCGTGCGGTCGCACCTGTCGGTGGCGGATCTCGCCCAGCTGGCGGCCCGGGGAGGACGTGTGGCCGGACCGGCGCCCCTGCCGGCCGGTGATGCGGCCGCGTTCGAGGTGGACCGGGTGGTCAACAATGGCGGGCTGGTGGGCTTGGCCGGGCGCCAGGTGCTGGTCGCAGAGATCCTGGGCGGCCGCCAGGTGGGCATCCGGATCGACGACGAGACGCTGTCGTTCTTCGACCCGTCCTCGCGGGAGCTGCTGCGGGTGCGGCCCAACCCGCTCAGCCCCGACGAGGTGCAGCGTCTGCGCGGTCTGCGGCCCGCGGGCCCGCCGCCACGGCCGAGCATGGAGCCGGTCCGAGTGCAGCGGCGGGTCAGTGCCACCGGCACGGTCATGGTCTGCCGGCAGGTCGTCTCCCTCGGCCGGACCTACACCGGACAGACCGTGACCGTGCACGTGGCGGAGTCGACGATCACGGTCGAGCTGGACGGCCAGGTCCGGGTCATCCAGCGCACCACCGACATTCCCGTCCGTCACGTGAAGGCGAACAAGCCCCACAAGGTTTCCGATGTTGTCTAGGCCCACCGTCAAGCATCAGCTGGGACCAGAACGTCAAACATCACCTGGGACTAGACACTCTGGGCTGTCAGTGCGTGCAGTTACGGTGAGGTTCCCGAGCTGATCGGAGGAGCGTCGTGTCCGCTGAGAGCACTTTGAAGCCGCTGCTCACTCTCGTGGCTGCTGAGCATGGGGCGGATGAACAAGTGGACTGGCGTGCAGCCGAAGAGGCTCTCGAAAGCTGTCTGCCGAGCGACTACAAAGCGTTCATGTCCGTCTACGGCGCGGGTGGCCTCGGAGATCTCGGCATCCTGGGGCCGCTGCCCGTCGAGTTCTTGCAGTGGGACCCTGGCAACATCCTGGACATGATGCCTGGGTTCCGGGACCTGTGGGACGGCGAGGGTGGTGTCCCTGTAATCGAGACTGACGGCAGCTCAGTCATTCCTTGGGGCTCCGGCTGCAATGCCAACGAGTCGGGCTGGCTGATGCTCGACCAGAACCCCGACAAATGGCCCGTGGTGGTCTGGCGTCGAAAGATCAGCTACGGCGACTCGCGATGGAGACTCTTCGACTGCGGCATGGTCGAATTCCTGGTCCGAATGATGCGCGCGGAATTCGACGACTGCCCTCTTGGTGACGCATCCCTCTGGGGCAGGACCGCACCCTTCGTGCACTGGCGCGAGGAGCAACGACGATGTGGCTTGCAGGTCTCAACCCTGAGACGGGGGAGCCGGACCCCGTCGTGCAGGACTTCTGCAGTGGCCGGCACCGTGATTTGAGGAAAAGTGCCAACCTGGGGATAGTCCGGGTTGGCACTGCCTCAGTCGGTCGCGTGGGGCTTGAAGTCGATTGCGCGGGTCGGCACTTGGATGCCCTGTCGGTGTGCGAGAGGTAGGAAGAGCGCTGGTCGGACTGTCCATGTGATGCTTGTGCTGATGTGGGTGATGGACACCGTCCAGGGCTCCCGGCGCAAGAGGGCTCGTCTCGTGTCGACGCGGTGGTCGTGGAGCCGTGTCAAGGATTCCTGGGAGGCGGCCGTGTCGAGGGCCGGAGAGATGGTGCGCAGGATCGTCGCCCCCAGTTGTTCGCCTCGGCCGCCGAGTAGGCGTCGAAGGATCCGAAGAGCGCCGACGGCTGCCGCCCGGCCAGCACTCGCACCAGAACCCGGGGCTGGTCGTCGTCCTCGGCACGGGTGGCCTCCTCGGCGTACGTCCGTGAAGAGCTCCGCACGAGTAGTGAGGACGTATCCCGACTCCTGCCAGGTCTCCCCCGCCCTGGCCCGAGCCGCCGCCTGCCGCATTCGATGGCAGCGCGATGCAGAGCGCGGGCAGCGGGACGACACGACGGCGGCGGCTCTTGGGATCGTCGTCGTAGAGGACGCCGCGACTGCGCTGGGTCTGCTGACGGATGTAGAGGACGCGGTTGTCGAGGCCAAGGTCGGACCAGCGAAGTCGGACCAGCGAAGACCGATGATCTCGCCCCGGCGCGGGCCCATGGCGATGGCGAGTACGAAGGCTGCGTAGAGCGGATCTCCGCGAGAGGCCGCAAGGAAGTCGAGCGTCTCGTCGAGGCTCCAGGGCCGCAATTCCCGATCGTCCGTGCGCAGCGGCTCGACGAGCTTGGCGACGTTGCGCGTGATGAGTTCCTCGCGACAGGCGGATGTCAGAGCCGAGCGCAGAACTCGGTGCGACTCCTTGGCGGTTGCGGCGGTGGTCTCCCTCTCCAGGCGGACGAGGAAGCGGCGGACGTCGGCGGCGCCGAGGCCTTCAAGCCGCTTGGCGCCGAGGAGGGGCACCAGGTAGAGACGGACGTGCGCTTCGTACTTGCCGAAGGTACTGAGCTTGCGCCGGGGCTTGATGACGTTGTCCAGCCAGTACGGCAGCCACTCGGAGAGCTTGGCCGACCTGGTGGGCACGGGCGCTCCCTGCGTACGGGCCGTCAGGTCGAGCCGCGGAACGTCTGCCGTTCCTTCACCCGCGGCGCCGAGTCCGCCGGCCTCCGCGTCATCCGGCCGCACGACCCCCGGCCCGGGACCGCGACCCGCCCCACGGCGGCCGGGGTCGCGCCCCGCGTCGTGACCGAGATCCTCGGTCACTCGCAGATCAGCATCACCATGGACGTGTACACGCACGTCGTGCAGGACACGCAGCGGGAAGTCATGAGTCACATGGACCGGCTACCGCGGAAGAGGCGTCCCGGTCGTGGGCGACCGCCCGCGTTGATGTCGGAAGTGGATGTCAAAGGCCACCCAGGAACGTTCCTAGGTGGCCTTTTCCCTTGTGCCCCCGGCAGGATTCGAACCTGCGACACCCGCTTTAGGAGAGCGGTGCTCTATCCCCTGAGCTACGAAGGCGGGATGGTGGCCCTGTGGGTCACTGGCGTCAGCGTACCGGATTCGGGTTGGCGGGTGTGGGGGTCAGGTCAGGGGGACGTGGGTGAAGCGGGCGGCTGTGTGGAGGTCTGTCTCGATGTGGGAGGCGGTGGAGAGCAGGGCCGGGAGGATGTCGTGGACGCACTCCTCGACCGTGCGGCGGGCGACGTGGGTCGCCGCGTTCAGGGCGGCGACCACCTGGCCGTCCCGGTCGCGGATCGGCACCGCGATCGCACGTACGCCCTGTTCCAGTTCCTCGTCGACCAGGGCGTAGGAGCCGGAGGCCGCCGCTGTGGGCCCGGTGAGCAGGAGGCGGCCCGATGATGTGGAGGGGGCCGCGAGCCGTGAGCCCACGGCGATGTCCACGCTCATGACATGGTTCGCGGTCGCCCGGGCCGTGTACTGGATCTCGTCGCGCCGTTCGGTCAGGACCGCCAGGGAGGTCGTCTCCTGGATGGCGTCCGTGAGCGTGGTCAGGTGGGGGGTCGCGATCCGGGGGAGGGTCGTGCGGGAGAGGGGCGGGAAGCCGAGGGAGAGGACCTGGGGGGTGAGCGCGAACGCGCGGTGGGGGGTGGGGGTCACCAGGCCCAGGTGTTCGTAGGTGATCAGGGCGCGGCGCGCCGTCGCCCTCGCCAGGCCGGTCGCCTTCGCGACCTCCGTGAGGGTCAGCTCCGCCCGGCCCTCGTCGAACGCCGCCAGGACCGTCAGGCCCCGGGCGAGGGACTCGATGAACTCGCGGCCCAGTTCCTGCTTCGACGCGCCCGTCCAGGTCGCCAGTCCCGCAAGGGGTGGGCCCGGCTCGGGTCGTGGTGCCCGGCGCAGGTCCTCCTCCATCGCCGCCACGGCCAGACGAAGGCGGGGGAGGAGTGCCTCGCGCAGGTCCGCCGACGTGTGCCGGCTCGTATGGCTGACGACGTTCGCCACGCACGCGATCCTGGCGGTGCGCGGATCCCGTACGGGGACGGAGACGGCCACCAGGCCCGGTTCGATCAACTGGTCGTCAAGGGCGCAGTTCTCCGCAGCCGCCCGCGCGGTCCGTCGGGTGAAGTCCTCGTCGCCCCACGCGCTCTGTGGGGGTGGCGGCACGGTCGGGAAGTCGCGGTTCTGCGGGTCCCTCGTCCGGCGGGCGCGCCAGGCCTGCCACTCCTCGTCCGTCCACTCCGTCGCGAACAGCTGGCCAGGCGCGGTGCGTTCGGCGGGGAGCAGGTCGCCGATGCGGAAGCTCAGGGACATCGCGCGGCGGCGGGTCGCCTGGTGGATGAAGCGGATGCCGTCGCGGTCGGCGACCGCCAGGGACACGGACTCGTCCAGTTCGTCGGCGAGGCGGTCCGCGTGGGTGGACAGCAGTGCGGGCAGGCGCAGCGCGGCCAGGTAGGCGTTGCCGAGTTCCATGACGTGGGGGGTCAGGATCGCGTCCCGGCCGTCGAGACGGACGTAGCCCATACGGGTGAGGGTCGCGGTGATGCGGTCGACCGTGGAGCGGGCGAGGCCGGTGGTCCGCTCCAGGGCGCTCAGGCTCATCGTGCCGCCCGCCTCGGTCAGCCGGCGCAACACGGCGACCCCGCGGATCAGTGGCGAGACCGCCTCCGCCGGCACCTGCCCTGCCTCCGGGGTCGGGACCGGAGCCGGGACCGGGGCGGATGCGGTCGTCTTCGCGGACATGGCTGCTCGGCTCTCCGATACGGCGGCGGAACTGGCGGTGGCGGTGTTCGGTGCGTGATGTGCGGTGTGCGGTGTGCGGTGCGCGGTGTGTGGTCGCGGACCGGCGGTCGGTGCTCGGGGCTCGGGGCTCGGTCTGTGGTGGCGGTGTGCGGTGGCGGTCGGTATCGGTCGGGTGCGTCCACGCGCGCGTGCATGTACGTGCGTGGCTGGTCGTTCTGTGTGGTTGTACGGCGTCGCGGCAGGCCTACGGTAGCCCTGGTCGTCCTGTGGACCGCGTGCCCCGTCCGCCAGACCGGCCCTCCGCCTCCGCGCCCAGCCACCTTGCGGCCCTGCGGTCGACTACCCCCGGCTCACCCGTACGCGGTAGTCCCCTTTCAGGTCCGCTCCCACCACCGAGATGCGGATGCCTCTCTTGCGGTCCTTGAACGTCTCGCCCGGTGCGAAAGGGGCGTCGGAGAGTTCCGCGTGGACGTTGGGGCTGCGGGTGCAGCCGCCGCTGTCGGTGTGGGAGTCGTAGACCGTGACCGGGCCCATGCCGGTGTCCACGTCCGCGTCGACCTTGTAGATGAGGACGCCCGGGCGGCACACCGCCTCGTCGTTGCCGCTGCGGGCGCGCAGTTCGACGGCGTAACCGGTGCGGTCGCTGAGCGGGACGAAGACCAGCTTCGGGCCGGCCGTGCGGGACAGGGGTGTCAGGGGGTAGTCCGTGGTGCCCGGTGCGGTCGCGCAGGAGATCTGGGAGGCGTCCAGCCAGCCCAGTTTCCACTTGTGCCAGCCGAGCAGATCGTTGTTGGCGCCCCAGTCCTCGCTCATGATGTCCCAGTGGCCGACGGCGCCCCCGCCCTCCTGGGTGTAGAGGTCGGGCAGGCCGAAGACATGGCCGTTCTCGTGGGGGAGGACACGGTAGCCGTTGCGGTCGTAGGAGCCTGAGCCGTCGTCCTGGCGGGAGTAGACGAAGGACGCGTTCGCCACGGTGACCCCGTCGGCGACCGGCGCCTCGGCATTGCCGGCGAACGTCACCGAGAGGACCGTGTCGAGGGCGGAGGGACCCGCGTTCGGGGTGACCAGCACGTTCAGGAGGTCGTACGAGCGGAAGTCCACCGCCGGGTCGGCGGAGGCCACGATGTCCTGGACGAGTTCGCGGTAGCCGGGGTCGAAGGGCGCGCCACGCTCTATGCCGTACTCGCGGAACGGCTTGGGCATGCGCAGCCAGCGTCGGATCGGCGTCTCGGCGCGGTAGTCGAGGCGGCCGTAGGACGCGGTGCGGAACCATTCCTCGGTCTGCGGGAAGAACTCGCGGTAGCGGCTCAGCGCGTTTCCCCGGCCGGGCGCGTCGGAGAAGTCGATCATCAGGGTGAGGGCGCGGACGGTGCCGGTGGAGCGGGAGTAGCCGCCCGGCGTGGGCAGGCCCTCGGACATCTGGACGGTGGCGCGGCCGTTGATCATGCAGGGAGCGAGGGCGGAGGAACGGGCCAGGGAGACGGGGCCCGCGCCGGCCGTCGTCGCGCCGGGCGTCGGCGCGAGGTGTCCGGATCCGGCCGACGTGCTGACCGCGAGCGTCAGCACGGAGACGGAGGCGAGGGCGGCGACGCGGCGCGGGCGTATCCGACGGCGGAGTGGCTCGCCTGCGCGGGCCGGGGCGGTGCGCAGGGGCTGCGGCTGCATGCAGGGGCCTTTCGCTCCAGGCAGCCACCGGTCACCGGCTGCACCCTTTCGATCACCCTCCGACGGGGTCCACGCGGGCGCGCGCTGGAGGAGACCGATCGTGGATTACCGACTGGTATGGCTCTGACGGTCCCGTTCGGGCGCACGCATTCCCTGGTCGCGCCCCTGGAAGAAGCCTGGGTCAACCCCCGGGGAGAGCCTCGGGAGAGCCCCCGGGGGAAGCCTGGAGGCGCTCCTGGTCTCAGCCTTGGAGGAACCCTGGTCGCAGCCCTGCTCGGCCGTCCGGCTCCGGCCGAGTCGCCCGCCCAGGCCACCCCGTTCGAGATGTGATCCAGGTCACATCAAGAAACTTCCGGGTTTGGGAAATAACCGGGGACGCCATCCCCGTTTAGCCATGTGTCCGAACGAAACGGGGAGTCGATCCCCGGATCGTCCGGAGTCTCGAAACCTCCGGTACGGCAGAACCCGAAACCTCAGAACCCGAAACGTCAGAACCCGAAACATCCGAAACGTCAGAAGGAGTGCGCCGTGCAGACCGCGACCGCTACCCCCACCGTGCGCAAGGTGGCCAGGCCCCGTGCCGACGCTCTGCGCAACCGGGAGCGGATCGTCACCGCCGCCCGCGAGATGTTCGTCGAGTTCGGTGCCGATGTGCCGCTCGACGAGATCGCCCGCCGGGCCGGCGTCGGCAATGCCACGGTGTACCGCAACTTCCCCGACCGTGACGCCCTGGTGCGCGAGGTCGTCTGCTCGGTGCTGGACCGCATGGTCCAGGCCGGACAGGTCGCCCTCGCCGAGAGCGACGCGTTCGGGGCGCTGGAACGGTTCGTGCACGCCTCCGCCGAGGAACGGCTCAGTGCGCTGTGCCCGATGATCTCCAGCACCTTCGACGAGCACCACCCCGACCTCGAAGGCGCGCGCGAACGGGTCGAGCGGATCATCGGGGAGGTCATGGACCGCGCGAAGGCGGCCGGGCAGCTCAGGCCCGACGTCGGCGTGGGGGACGTGATGATCGCGGTGGCCCAGCTCAGCCGACCCCCGGCCGGTACCGGCTGCCTGAACGCCGACCGCTTCGTCCACCGCCACCTTCAGGTGTTCCTGGACGGACTGCGGGCCCCTGCCCCGTCGGTCCTGCCGGGTTCGGCCGTGACCATGGAGGACCTGCGCCAGGCCTGAACGAGCGGTTCGCGGAACCGCAGCAGCAGTCGTCATCACCCTCACCGGTGATCCCCGGTCCCTGGTGATCCTGGTGGCCTCGGTCGCCCTCACTTGCCGACGGTGACCTTCGGTGAGCGCCGCCGGACCTCACGAGTCACCACGACCACCAAGCCATCACGACCACCAAGCCATCACGACCACCACGCCAGCACGACCACCACGCCAGCACGACCACCACGCTCATCGCGCTCATCGCGCCATCGAGCAACGGCCCGTCAGTGCCGACGAGCCGCCCTTTACCTCACTTCTTTTCCGTCACGAAGTCCCGAAGCGGGTATTCCCATGTCTGAAACAGCCCTGAAGGCCCCCGGTAAGACGGGTGGCCCGGACGCCAACCGCTGGAAAGCGCTGGCGTTCATCGCCCTCGCCCAGCTGATGGTCGTCCTCGACGCCACCATCGTGAACATCGCGATGCCCTCCGCCCAGCTGGACCTGGGCATCTCCGACGGCAACCGGCAGTGGATCGTCACCGCCTACGCCCTCGCATTCGGCGGTCTGCTGCTCTTCGGCGGCCGCATAGCCGACCTGTGGGGCCGCAAGCGCGCCTTCGTCGTCGGTCTGGGCGGCTTCGCCGCGGCTTCCGCGCTCGGTGGCGCCGCCGCCAACGAGGCGATGATGTTCGGTGCCCGCGCCCTGCAAGGCGCGTTCGGCGCCCTGCTCGCGCCCGCCGCGCTCTCCCTGCTCGCCGTGATGTTCACGGACGCCAAGGAGCGCGCCAAGGCCTTCGGCATCTACGGCGCGATCGCCGGTGGTGGCGGCGCCGTCGGTCTCATCCTCGGCGGTTTTCTCACCGAGTACCTGGACTGGCGCTGGACGTTCTTCGTGAACATCCCGTTCGCGATCATCGCCGCGGCCGGCGCCTACTTCGTCATCCGTGAGCCCGAGGGCGGCCGCAACCGCTCCGCTCTCGACATCCCGGGCGTCATCCTGTCCACCCTCGGCCTGGTTTCCCTGGTCTACGGCTTCACCCGCGCCGAGTCCGAGGGCTGGAGCGACTCCGTGACGATCGGCATGTTCGTCGCGTCCGCCGTGCTGCTGGCCGCCTTCGTGATCGTCGAGTCGAAGGTCAAGGCCCCGCTGCTGCCGCTGCGCGTGATCACCGAGCGCAACCGCGGCGGGATCTACCTCTCCCTCGGCCTCGCGATCATCTCGATGTTCGGTCTGTTCCTCTTCCTGACCTACTACCTGCAGATCGTGAAGGGCTACACGCCGGTCAAGACCGGTTTCGCCTTCCTTCCGATGATCGCGGGCATGATCACCGGATCCACCCAGATCGGCACCCGTCTGATGACCCGGGTCGCCCCGCGTCTGCTGATGGGTCCCGGCTTCCTCGTCGCCGCCCTCGGCATGCTGCTGCTGACCCGGCTGGAGATCGACTCCTCGTACACGGCCGTGCTGATGCCGGCGATGCTGCTGCTCGGCCTCGGTATGGGTACGGCGTTCATGCCCGCCATGTCCCTGGCCACGTACGGCATCGAGCCGCGGGACGCCGGTGTCGCCTCCGCGATGGTCAACACCTCGCAGCAGGTGGGCGGCGCGATCGGCACCGCCCTGCTGAACACGATCGCCGCGTCCGCGACGACCTCGTACATCAAGGACCACGTCGCCGGCGCCACCTCCAAGCCCCAGCAGCAGCTGGTGCAGCTCGAGGGCATGGTGCACGGCTACACCAGCGCCATCTGGTTCGCCGTCGGCATCCTGGTCGCCGCCGCCACCATCGCCCTGACCCTCGTCAACGCCGGCAAGCCGGACATGGGCGCGGTCGCGGGCTCGGGTGCGGAGGACGGCGAGGACGCGGCGGTGCCGGTGATGGTCCACTGACCCGGCCGGGCAACTAGCGGAGCCAGGGCAGGTCCGCACCCGCTTCATCGGGCTGAAGTCCCTCGGCGACGATCTGCATGATCTCGCCGAGGGACTTCAGCTGTTCGGGGCTGAGCCGGTCGAACACCGCGTGGCGTACGACGGCGACATGGCCCGGCGCGGCGCGCTTCAGCACCTCCAGGCCCTGCTCGGTCAGTACGGCGAACTGGCCGCGCTTGTCGGAGTCGCACTCCTCGCGGCGCACCCAGCCGTTCTTCTCCAGCCGGGCGATGGCGTGGGAGAGGCGGGAGCGGGTGATCTTCGCGTACTTGGCGAGTTCGGTCATCCGCAGGCGCCGGTGGGTGGACTCGGCGAGCTTGACGAGGAGGCCGTAGTAGATGTGCGGCATACCCGCTTCACGCTGGAGCTGGCGGTCCATGTGATCTTCGAGGAGGGTCGTGGCGTGCACGTAGGAGCGCCAGATGCGCTGTTCCTCGGCGGTGAGCCACTGGGGCTCGTCAGCGGATGCGGGTGCCTTCGTCATGTACTCCACTGTAAACGTCTTCTCCTTGAAATTTAAACCAATCGGGAATATGCTGAGCGACGTTGACGTTTTAGATTTCAATCAAGCGTCACGAAGCACTCGGCGGCGGGCACTCGGATCCATGGGTGTTCGGAACCGGAATCGTTCGGAACCGGAAGCGTTCGGAACGGGGAGCCCTCGGAACAGGGAGCCCTCGGAACGGGAAGCGTTCTGTGCCGGAGGTGATCGGTACCGGAGGTAATCGGCACCGGAGGTAATCGGCACCAGAAATGGTCGATACCGGAAGCTATCGGTACCGGAAGTGGTCGGTGTCACGAGTGTTCGGTGGCAGAAGCGTCCGAAGCCGGATGCAGTCGAAGTCAGGGGCCGAGGTCCCGGAAGGAAAGGAGTAGTCGCCATGTCCGCCGCACCTCAGGAGCGTGCCCTCCCCCAGGAGCGCATGCCCGCGCTCTACCTCAGCCATGGCGCTCCGCCCCTCGCGGACGACCCGATCTGGCCCGGCGAACTCGCCGCCTGGTCCGCCGACCTGCCCCGCCCCAAGGCGATCCTGATGGTCTCCGCCCACTGGGAGGAGGCCCCCCTCGCCCTCGGTGCCGTCGACCCGGTCCCCCTGGTCTACGACTTCTGGGGCTTCCCCGAGCACTACTACCAGGTGAAGTACGGCGCACCCGGCGCACCCGAGCTCGCCGAGAGCGTACGGAAGCTGCTGCGCGCCCCTGGCGTCCCCGTGCAGGACATCCCCGACCGTGGCCTCGACCACGGCGCCTACGTGCCGCTCGTCGAGATGTTCCCGGCCGCCGACATCCCGGTCCTCCAGATCTCCATGCCGACCCTCGATCCCGTGAAGCTGATGGAGATCGGCCGAAAGCTCGCGCCGCTGCGTGACGAGGGTGTCCTGATCGTCGGCTCCGGCTTCTTCACCCACAACCTGGCCGCGCTGCGACACACCGGCGGGGGAGTGCCGACCTGGTCCTCGGAGTTCGACGACTGGGGCCGGCGTGCGCTGGAGACCCGCGACTGGGACGGCCTGCTGGACTTTCTCCACAAGGCCCCGGCCGGCCGCTACGCCCACCCGCGCACCGAGCACTTCGCCCCGCTCTTCGTGACCATGGGCGCGGCGGAGATGTCCGGCGAGCTGGACGCGCAGAAGTCCGTGATCGACGGGTTCTGGATGGGGATGGCGAAGCGCTCCGTACAGTTCGGCTGACGATCCTGCCGGGGCCGCCCTGGGGCCCCGGCCCCCGGGGGCTTGGGGCGCCCCGGCCCCGGCCCCCGGGACTCGGGGCCCCGTCCGGGTTCAGAGCTCCTTCTCGTACCAGGCCACGTCCCAGTAGCGGTCGAACTTGCGGCCCACCTCGCGGTACGTGCCGACGTGCCGGAAACCGAAGCGTTCGTGCAGCCGCGCGGACGCTTCGTTCGGTTGCGCGATGCCCGCGTAGGCGCGGTGCAGGTCCTCGCCGGCCAGCGCGTCGAAGAGCGCCTTGTAGAGGAGCGTGCCGATGCCGCGCCGGCCGGCGTGCGGAGCGACGTAGACCGTCACCTCCACGGAGGTGGAGTAGGCCGCCTTCGGCCGGTAGGCGCTGGATGTGGCGTAACCCAGGATTTCCTGTGAGATCCCCTGGACGTCCTGTGAGTCCGCTTCCGTGGCAACCATCAGGCGGTGCGGCCCGTCTTCAGGGTGGGAGAGCAGCCAAGGACGTCGCTCTTCCGGAGTGAACGCCACGGTGTCGAATGTGATGGCCGTCTCACGTACATAGTGGTTGTAGAGGCTCGTGAGGGCTTCGAGGTCACCCTCGACTCCCGGCCTGACCTGCACCTCTGTACGTTCCGACAACATCGCGCCTCCTCGCGTGGTCGGACAGGGTACTGCAAGATCATAAAAATCGGGGTGCGGGTTGGGAATTCTGTCCTGATTCCAGTCGTTGTTTCCATCAGATGCAGGGCACCCGAGGAGAGTCCGAGTCCGAGAGTGCCTGGTGTCTGAAGGGCCACCCGCTGAACCTCCATCGCAAGGGAGCACGCATGGCAACCCGTGCCGTCGCCCGTCGCAAGTCCGCCAACGGCGAGACGACCGACGCGGCCCGCAGTGTTCGCGCCCATGGCGGCGAGATCGCCGACCGCGACCTGGTCGGCATGTACCTCGACGAAATCGCGCGCACACCTCTGCTCGACGCCGCCAAGGAAGTCGAGTTGTCACAGATCATCGAGGCGGGTGTCTTCGCGCAGCAGGTCCTCGACGGAGACGAGGAGTCCCGGTCCGTCGCCACGCGCGAAGAGCTCGAGACCCTGGTCGCCGAGAGCGAGCGGGCCAAGGATGTCTTCATCCGCTCCAACCTTCGCCTGGTCGTCGCGGTGGCCCGCCGCTACCCCCGCAGCGGTCTCCCGCTCCTCGACCTTATTCAGGAGGGCAACGCCGGTCTGGTCCGAGCGGTCGAGAAGTTCGACTACCGCAAGGGCTTCAAGTTCTCGACGTACGCGACCTGGTGGATCCGTCAGGCCATCACCCGCTCGATAGCGGACCAGTCGCGCACGATCCGCCTGCCCGTCCACCTGGTGGAGGAGCTCGGCCGGATCCGTCGGGTCCAGCGTGAGTTCAACCGCGAGAACGGCCGCGATCCCGAGCCCGCCGAGATCGCGACCGAACTCGGCTCGACGCCGGAGCGTGTCACGGACGTCCTGGACTGGGCCCGCGACCCGGTCTCGCTGAACATGGCGGTCGACGACCAGGGTGAGACCCAGTTCGGCGACCTGCTGGAGGACACGTCCGCGGTCTCTCCGGAGCAGTCCGTCATGACCCTGCTGCGCAGCGAGGAGCTGGACGGTCTGATCGACCGTCTCGAGCCGCGCACGGCTTCCATCATCAAGATGCGGTACGGCATCGACGACGGCCGCGAGCGCACCCTGACCGAGGTCGGCAAGGAGCACGGTCTGACGAGGGAACGCATCCGCCAGATCGAGAAGCACGCCCTGCTGGAACTGAAGAAGCTGGCCCGCGACACGGGCTTCGAGGCAGCGGCGTAAGGCGCCTGAACCTCCGCCGGCCGACCGGAGCGTGACGCTCCGTCGGGCGGCGTGGGTCCCTGGCCTGCCGATGGCCGATGGCCGATGGCCGATGGCCGATGACCGATGGGCCGATGGTCGACGGCGGTTGGTCGCTGATCGCTGATCGCTGGTCGGCCGGGGTCGATGCCGGGGGCCGGTGCTTGAGCGGGACGCGAGCGGGACGTCGTCCGTGTGCCGGCCGAGCCCCTGGGGCTTGCGGCGGCAGGGTGCCCTCGGTGTCGGTGTCGGTGTCGGTGGACGGCCGTCGGCTACGGCGGCGGGCATCGAGGCAACCCCCAGTCGGGGGGCGGGGGTTGGCCGACGAAAGGCGCGGCGCGTGAGTCGTTCGACTGGCGTGCGCCGAGTGCGCCGAGTGCGTCGAGTGCGTCGAGTGGTTGAGCGCAGGCACTGCCTGGCGGCTGGAGCCGGCGTTTTCGCCGCGTTGGCGCGGGGGCCGAGTCGGAGTCGCCGCGAGGCGCGCGACCGAATGGGCGCCCGTGTCACGGCCCGGAGTTGCGGCGAATGGGCTTGAGGTGCCTGGTGGTGCCGGGTTCCCGCCCGCGTGCGCCGGGTGGTGAAGAGCCGCGCAAACATGGCGGAGGAACGCCGCTTCAATGACGAGAAGCGCGGGAACAAGACTTCTGGGCACGGGAGTCCGAGTCGGCACAGGAGTTCGAGCCGACGGGACCTCGCAGCCCTTCCCGAGATCTCCGCCGCACATGAGCCAAGTCCCGCCGCACATCCCCCCGGCGCCGGGACTTTCCCCGAGCCGGGCTTCGGTGCCTCTCCCCCCAGGCGCCGGGGCCCGGCTCCTCTTCCTGCCTGAGCCGTCCGACTTCCTGTCGGACTCCCGCACTCCGGGCGGGGATTGCGGACGCACACACCCCGCCGGGCATATGACAGGGGGACGGGCACGCTGGGGAGGGCGGGGCACCCCGTACCTGAACCACGGGGTGGCCCGCCCGAATGGCAGATTGTGCCACATGGGCATAGCCTGCCGAAGTGATCAGCTCGACCTCCCACCCCGCCTCGGCTTCGCTGACCGAGCGGCGCAAAGCGGCGACCCGTATGGAGATCGCCCGTGCGGCGGCAGGCCTCTTCGTCAGCCGGGGCCTGAAGGCCACCCGTGCCGAGGACATCGCCCTGGCCGCGGGCATCGCCCCGCGCACCTTCTACCGGTACTTCGCGACCAAGGAGGAGGCCGTAGCCCCGCTCTACGCGGCGGGCGCACAGCGCTGGGCGGAGGCGGTACGCGAGGCCCCGGCCGAACTGACCGTGCCGGAGGCCCTGGAGCACGCGGTGCGGTACACCCTCGTCCCCGGCCGTGGAGTGTCGGCGGCGTCCTGGGAATGGGTCCGCACCCTGATCAGACTGGCCGGAACCAGCCCAGCCCTGGGCAAGGTCTGGGCGGAGGTCTGCCACACCTCGGAGGCGACGCTCGCGCAGGTACTGGCGGAGCGGACGGCGGCGTCGTCCCGTGCACCGGCTTCCGAGAGCACTTCCGAGGCCATTTCCCCTTCCTCTCCCCCTTCTTCTCCTCCTTCCGGCGCCCCTTCCTACGTCGCTTCCGACGCCGTCGGTGACGATGCTTCCGCCCCGGAGCCCTCCTCGGCTTCCACTCCTGCCTCAGCCCCCACAGGCGCACCCGCGCCCGCTTCAGCGCCCCCACCCGCGCCCCCGTCGGCGGCCGCACCCAGCCCCACATCCACCCCC
The DNA here is from genome assembly GCF_032248645.1 of Streptomyces zaehneri. Lineage (NCBI taxonomy): Bacteria > Bacillati > Actinomycetota > Actinomycetes > Kitasatosporales > Streptomycetaceae > Streptomyces > Streptomyces zaehneri. The sequence goes on along the minus strand of NZ_JASTTJ010000011.1, from coordinate 104,614 downwards.
ACGCCGGCTCCCGACAACGTTGCCTCGCCCTTTCAGCGCTTCACCGCGGCGGTGGCCGGGGCGGCGGTTCGGGTCGCGGTGGAAAGCTGGGCGGTGACCGACTCCCCTCCCACCGGCCGGCACGGTCCGGCGGAGCTGGCGTTGCGAAATCTGCGGGCGCTGCGCGGGTTCGCGTGGGAAGAGAGCCCGGCGGACGAGCCCTAACTCGCGCCCGCCGTGCCTGCCTTGCCCTCTGTGCCTGCCGTGCTCTCTGCGCCTGCTGTGCTCTCCGTGCCTGCCGTGCCTGCCGTGCCTGCCGTGCCTGCCGTGCCCTCCGTACTCTCCGTGCCTGCCGTGCCTGCCGTACTCTCCGTGCCTGCCGTGCCCTCCGCGCCCTCCGCGCCTTCCGTATTCGTCTAGCCCTCCGTACCCGACTTGCCCTCCGCACTCGCCGATCGGCTCAACCGTCCGCCCAACTCCCTTACGCACTGCACCAGTTCCGGCGGTCCCTGGACCGAGAACTCGCAGCCCAGCGTCGCGAGTCGCATCGCCACCCACTCGACAGGGTGGTTGGTCGTGCCCCGCAGCCGGCATCCGCTTCCGCCGGCGGTGCCCGCCGCCGCGGCAGGGTTGGCGACCGGCGTGCCCAGCCAAGTCGGCAGGCGGGTCGTCACGAACTCCGTCGGTGCCTCGAACGTGACGTCGAGTTCGTACTCGTAGGCGTCCGGGCGGAGTTGGATGGATCGACGCAGGTATTCCGCCGCGCTCCCCGTCGGCAGCTCGCGCGGCGTGAAGCGGGCCCCGGTCGCGAACGGGGCCTCGACCCGGTCCACCCGGAAGGTCCGCCAGTCGTCGCGGTCGAGGTCGTACGCCACGAGGTACCACCGCAGGCCCGTGGACACGAGCCGGTAGGGCTCGGTCAGACGGCGCGACTCCGTGCCGTCCTTCGTGCGGTAGGCGAACCGCAGCCGTTCCTGCCCCGCCACCGTCGAGGCGATGACGGTCAGCGTCTCGGGTGCGATGCTCGCGCCGTCCCCGCTGGTCAGCGGTGTGGTCGCGGTCTGGAGGGTGGAGACACGGTGGCGCAGCCGGGCCGGCAGCACCTGCTCCAGCTTGGCCAGGGCCCGTACGGACGCCTCGTCGACGCCCGCCAGCGCGTGACCCGCCCCCGCCCGCAACCCGACGGCGATCGCCACCGCCTCCTCGTCGTCGAGGACCAGCGGTGGCATCGCCTTGCCCGCGACCAGCCGGTACCCACCGTCCGAGCCCAGGGTCGCCTGCACCGGATATCCCAGCTCGCGCAGCCGGTCGATGTCCCGTCGGACCGTGCGGCGGGAGACCCCGAGCCGGTCGGCGAGCTCGCCGCCGGGCCATTCGCGGGGTGTCTGGAGGAGTGAGAGGAGCTGGAGCAGCCGAGCCGGAGTGTCCGTCGTCATGCATCCGAGGATGCCGCAGAACTAGGACACGATCTGACCTAGTGCGGTCCTACTGTCACACCATGACCTCCACGGAGACCTCCCTCGAGACCTCGCCCGAGTCCTCGCCCGACCCTCGAACGGCCCAGGCGGCGCCGGGTGACCGACGCCGCTGGCTCGCCCTCGCCATCGTGATGACCGCGGCCTTCATGGACCTCGTCGACGTCACGATCGTCAACATCGCCATCCCTTCCATCCGGCAGGACGCGGGCGCCTCCTGGAGCCAGATCCAGTGGATCACCGCCGGTTACGCGCTCGCCTTCGCCGCCGGGCTCATCACCGGCGGCCGGCTCGGTGACATCCACGGCCGCAAGCGGCTCTTCCTCCTCGGCATCGGCGGCTTCACCCTCGCCTCCGCGCTGTGCGGGTTCGCCGCGAACCCGGAGATGCTGGTCGCCTCCCGCATCCTGCAGGGAGCCATGGCGGCGATGATGGTGCCGCAGGTGCTGTCGATCGTGCACGCCACCTTCCCGGCGCACGAGCGGGGGAAGGTCTTCGGACTCTTCGGCGCGATCGTCGGGCTGGGCGCCGTCTCCGGGCCGCTGCTCGGCGCGCTGCTGACGGAGTGGAACCTGTTCGGTCTGGAGTGGCGGCCGATCTTCCTCATCAACCTGCCGGTCGGCATCGCGGGACTGATCCTCGGCAGCCGCTTCATCACGGAGTCCAAGGCGCCGAAGGCGCTGAGGCTGGACCTCGTCGGCGTCGTCCTGGTCACCCTCGGCCTGCTCATGCTGCTCTACCCGCTCACCCGCGGCCGCGAGCTGGACTGGCCGGTGTGGGGGTACGTGTCGATGGCCGGCTCGATCGGTGTCTTCGGGGCGCTGGTCGCGTACGAGCGGCGCAAGGGCGCGCGGGACGGCTCGCCGCTGATCGAGCTCTCCCTCTTCCGGGTGCGCAGCTTCGCGGCGGGCGTCGCCGTGCAGACCGTCTTCGGGGTCGGTCTCGGCGTGTTCTTCCTGGTCTGGACGCTGTACATGCAGACCGGCCTGGGCTGGAGTCCGCTGCGGGCGGGTCTGACCGGGGTCCCGTTCTCGCTCGCCGTCTCGACGGCCGCCGGGCTGTCCGTGCAGAAGCTGGTTCCGCGCTTCGGGCGCAGGGTGCTGCAGACGGGCGCCCTGACCATGGCCATCGGCGTACTGCTCTACATCTGGGAGTCCGAGCACTACGGCCTCGGCATCGCCCCGTGGCAGATGGCGCTTCCGCTGGTCGTGATGGGCGTCGGCATGGGGCTGATCGTGGCCCCGCTGACGGACGCGGTGCTGTCGGACGTGCCGCGCGAGCACGCCGGCTCGGCGTCCGGGCTGATCAACACCGTCCAGCAGATGGGCAACGCGCTCGGGCTCGGTCTGGTCGCCGTCGTCTTCTTCGGCCGGATCGGCGACCGGCTGACCCCGGACGAGGTCGGCCCCGCCTTCGTGGACGCCTTCGAGCACGCCCTCGGCTGGGTGGCCCTGGTGATGTTCGCGATCTTCCTGCTGATGTTCGCCCTGCCCAAGCGTCCTGCCCAGCACCTGGAGGGCGGCGCCGAGGACGCCCCGGAGGCGGCCCCCTCCGGGGACCGGGAGCGCGAGCTCATCGCCTGAGCGGACGTTCCCGCGTGAGGGGCCCGTCACCCGAGTGGTGACGGGCCCCTCACGCATGTCCTGGCGCGGGGGTGGTGACGGGCCCCACGCGCGCGTGCCTTGGCGCAGGGGGGTGACAGGCCCCTGGACGTGTCCTGACGAGGGCGAGGAAGCGGAAGCCCGTTCCTGCCCGGGACGGGCTATGCGTGCATGGCCATGTTCGAGGCGGAAGTCCGTTCATGCCCGGATCACGTCCGAACCTGTTTACTTTCTGGAAATCCGGGCGTAGCCTCCGTGGCGAAACCACAAGTTCGGGCATAAAACTGGTAACGGTCGGAGGAGAACAGACATGTACGCACCGGAGCGGCAGCAGGAGATCCTGCGGCTCGCCCGTGACGGCGGCCGGGTGGACGTCCTGTCGCTGGCCGAGGAGTTCCAGGTCACGGCGGAGACGATCCGCCGCGATCTGAAGGCCCTCGACCGGGCCGGCCTGGTGCGCCGCGTGCACGGCGGTGCCATACCGGCCGGACGCCTCGACTTCGAGCCGGACCTCGCCGAACGCGAAGGCACCTCCGCCGACGAGAAGGACCGCATCGCCAAGGCCGCCCTCACGGAACTGCCCACCGAGGGCACGGTGATCCTCGACGCCGGCACCACGGTCGCCCGCCTGGCCGCGGCCCTCCCGCTCGAGGCCGAGCTCACCGTCGTCACGCACAGCCTGCCCATCGCGGCCCGCCTCGCGGACCACCCGGGCATGCAACTGCACCTCGTCGGGGGGCGCGTACGGCACCGTACGCGCGCCGCCGTGGACGCGTGGGCGCTGCGGGCGTACGGCGAGATCCGCGCCGACGTCCTGTTCGTCGCCGCAAACGGGTTCTCCGCCGAGCACGGTCTGACCACCCCCGACCTCGCCGAGGCCGCGGTGAAGCGGGCGGCCGTCGCCGCCGCGCGCCGCGTGGTGCTGCTCGCCGACTCCGCCAAGCACGGCCAGGAGCACTTCGCCCGCTTCGGCGACCTGAGCGACGTGGACCTGCTGATCACCGACAGCGGGCTGAGCCCCGACGACGCGGCCGCCATCGAGCGCGGCGGCACGGAAGTAGTACGCGCATGATCCTCACCGTCACCCCCAACCCGTCCCTGGACCGCACCTACGAGGTCCCGTCCCTCGACCGCGGCGAGGTCATCCGCGCCACCGGCGAGCGGATGGACCCGGGCGGCAAGGGCGTGAACGTCTCGCGCGCCGTCGCGGCCGCGGGACAGCGCACGGTCGCCGTCCTGCCCCTCGGGGGTGCGCCGGGGGCGCTCGTCGCCGACCTGCTCGACGCGCAGGGCATCGAGGTCGCGCCGGTCCCGGTCACCGGAGCCACCCGCTCGAACATCGCGCTCGCGGAGTCGGACGGCGTCCTGACGAAGATCAACGCACCCGGGCCCGAGCTGTCCCCGGAGGAGCAGGAACTGCTCCTGGAGACGGTCCGCGAGCAGTCCCGCGACGCCGACTGGATCGCCTGCTGCGGCAGCCTGCCCCGTGGCCTCGCGCCCTCCTGGTACGCCGAGGTGGTCGCCCGGGCGCACGCCGGGGGAGCGCGCATCGCCCTGGACACCTCCGGGCGTGCGCTCCTCGAAGCACTGCGGGAGCAGCCCGACGTGGTGAAGCCGAACGCCGAGGAGCTCGCGGAGGCCGTCGGGCGCCCCCTGGCCACCGTGGGCGACGCGGTGAAGGCGGCCGAGGAACTGCGCGGAATGGGCGCCCGCGCCGTGCTCGCGAGCCTGGGCGCCGACGGACAACTGCTCGTGGAGGACACGGGTACCTGGTTCGCGAGCGCCCGCGTCGACGTCGTACGCAGCAACGTGGGTGCGGGCGACTCCTCCCTCGCCGGCTTCCTCGTCGCCGGCGGCAGCGGCCCCGCGGCGCTCGCCTCCGCCGTGGCCCACGGAGCGGCGGCCGTCCAGCTGCCCGGCAGCGTGATGCCGACCCCGGACGACCTGGACCCGGCGGCGGTGACGGTCACGGCACAGGTGCCGGTGGACCGTGAACTGAAGGAGCCGGTGTCATGACGACGAGCCCCGCGCTGCCCGCGCCGCCGAGGACACCCGAGTTGTCCGTGGCGCCGAGGACTCCCGCGTTGTCCGTGGCGGCGAGGACTCCCGCGTTGTCCGTGGCGCCGAGGACACCCGAGTCGTCCGCGCCGCCGAGGACATCCGAGTCGTCCGTGGCGGCGAGGACTCCCGCGTTGTCCGTGGCGGCGAGGACACCCGAGTCGTCCGCGCCGCCGAGGACACCCGCGTTGTCCGTGGCGGCGAGGACTCCCGCGTTGTCCGTGCCGGCGACGGCCGCGGCGTCCTCCGCGCTGACGACGGCTCCCGCGTTTCCCGGGCTGCCCGGCGAACCGGTCGTCGAGCGGCGAAGCTCCTCGTTACTCGCCGCTCGACATGGTCGGCGGGGCCGCCCGAGGCGCCCTGCCGATCAGGGGAGGCATGGCCCGAACCCGCCTGCCACCCCGCGGAGGCGGGGTTTCCCCGGCCCCGCCTCCGCCCCCCTCACCTCCCCCCAATGCACCGCCGTAGCAACCCCCGTCCCCGTCCCCACCCTCGCCCACCACCCCACGCCCCGGGCGATACGCGTGCGAAGGAGCCCGCGATGAGCGACATGATCACCGCGGACCTGGTCGATCTCGACCTGTCCGTCGAAACAAAGGAAGCGGCGGCGCGGTCCCTCGCCGAGCGCATGGTCGCCCTGGGCCGGGTGACCGACCTGGAGGGCTTCCTCGCCGATGTGGCCGCCCGTGAGGCCCAGATGCCCACCGGCCTCGACGGCGGCATCGGCATCCCACACTGCCGTAGCGCTCACGTCACCGAACCGACGCTCGCCTTCGGGCGCAGTGCCTCCGGCATCGACTTCGGCGCCCCCGACGGCCCCGCCGACCTGATCTTCCTGATCGCCGCCCCCGCCGGCGCGGACGACGCCCATCTGACGATCCTGTCGTCGCTCGCCCGGCAGTTGATGAACGCCGAGTTCACCGACGCGCTGCGCTCGGCCGGCGACGCGGCGGCCGCGGCGGCGCTGATCCGCGGCGACGAGGCCCCGAGCCCCGACGCTCCCGTCGCTGAGGCCCCGGCCACCGACGTTCCGGCCACCGACGCTGCGGCCGTCAAAGCCGAGGGCATCACCGCAGACTCCGTGTCGGCGTCGGCGGCGGCCTCCGCCGACGCCGACACGGCCCCCGGCGCGGACACGGACGCCGAGGCAGCGCGTCCCTTCCGGATCGTCGCCGTCACCTCCTGCCCGACCGGCATCGCCCACACCTACATGGCGGCCGAGTCCCTGGAGAACGCGGGCCGTGAAGCGGGCGTCGAACTGGTCGTCGAGACGCAGGGCTCGGCCGGCTTCACCCGGCTCGACCCGGCCGTCATCGCCGCGGCGGACGGCGTGATCTTCGCCCACGACGTCCCGGTGCGCGAGAAGGACCGCTTCGCCGGCAAGCCCACCGTGGACGTCGGCGTGAAGGCGGGCATCAACCGGCCCGCCGCGCTCATCACCGAGGTACGCGGGAAGGCGGCGCGCGGTGAGGCGACCGCGGCCGCGACCGGCGGCGGGACACCGGTCGAGCGGACCGGCGAGTCCGGCGACAGCTACGGCACCAAGCTGCGCAAGTGGCTGATGACGGGCGTCAGCTACATGGTCCCGTTCGTCGCCGCGGGCGGTCTGCTGATCGCGCTCGGGTTCGCGATCGGCGGCTGGGAGATCAACAAGGCCCCCTCGGTCATGGAGCACTTCTCCTGGACCCAGGTCGACAGCTGGGGAGCCCTGCTGTTCCAGATCGGCGGGGTCGCCTTCGGCTTCCTCATCCCGGTCCTGGCCGGCTACATCGCGTACGGCATGGCGGACCGGCCCGGCCTGGTACCCGGCTTCGTCGGCGGCATGATCGCCTCCAACATCGCCGCCGGCTTCCTCGGCGGCCTGGTCGCCGGTCTGCTGGCGGGCGGCATCGTCCTCGCGATCCAGCGGATCAAGATCCCGCCGGTGCTGCGCGGCATCATGCCGGTGGTGGTGATCCCGCTGATCTCCTCGCTGATCGTCGGCTTCCTGATGTTCGTCGTGATCGGCAAGCCCATCGCCGAGGCCCAGAAGGGCATGACGGACTGGCTGGCCGGTCTCTCCGGTACCAACGCCGTCCTGCTGGGCGTGCTGCTCGGCCTGATGATGTGCTTCGACCTCGGCGGCCCCGTCAACAAGGTCGCGTACGCCTTCGCCACGGCCGGTATCGCCGTCCAGGACCCCAGCGACTCCGCGATGAAGGTCATGGCCGCCGTGATGGCCGCGGGCATGGTCCCGCCGCTGGGCATGGCCCTCGCCACCACCGTCCGCAAGAAGCTCTTCACCCCGACCGAGCGCGAGAACGGCAAGGCCGCCTGGGTGCTGGGCGCCTCCTTCATCTCCGAGGGCGCGATCCCCTTCGCCGCGGCCGACCCGCTGCGTGTCATCCCGGCCTCGATGGCCGGCGGCGCGGTCACCGGCGCCCTGTCGATGGCCTTCGGCGCCACGCTCCGCGCCCCGCACGGAGGCATCTTCGTGGTCCCGCTGATCGGCAACCCGTTCCTGTACCTGGTCGCCATCGCAGCGGGGGTGTGCGTGACGACGGCCGTGGTCGTCGTCCTCAAGGGCCTGCGCAAGTCGGCCCCGGGCGCCGTCGAGCCCGGTACGACGGAGCAATCCGCGGCCGCCACGGCGGCGGAGACCAAGCAGCCGGTGGCCGCCTAGCCAGCCGGCGACGGGCCGCGGCCGACTCCGGCCGCGGCCTGCTGCCGCGGGTCGAAGCCGGCTGCCACGGGTCGAAGTCGTCTCCCCGAGGAGCCGCCGCAGGGCGAAGCTGCCTGCGGCGGGTTGCGGCTACTGGTGAGCATCTGCGGTGATTCATGGATCCCCGCACCGAACAGGCCTATCACGCGGTCTGAGTGATCTGCGTGATGTGTGTGGCATGCGAGATACGTCACGGTCCGGGACACAGGTCCCGGACCGTGATGTCTACTGGTCGGTATGCCCGTGCATCCAACGTTCCCTCAGCTGGCGGTCCTGACGGTTCTCGCCGTGGCGTCCATCGCCTGGCTGATCTTCGTGACCCGCATCCTGCGGCGCAGCCGCGCAGGCAGCGAGGCCCGCACCGTGCTTCCCGCCCCGCCGGTACTGCCCGCCCTCCCACGCCAACGGCAGTCCGGCCCCGGCGGTGAGGCCGTCGAACTGACCCCGGCCGAGCGGGACGCCTTCGCCGGCCTCGTGCGACAGCTCGGCGGAGGCCGCTGACCGACGGCCGGGCGGGGCCGCCGAACGGTCAGGAGACCTGCGCCGCCCGGCGTTCCATCGCGTCCCGCGCCGCGTCCTCGGACACGTACACCTCGCACATGTGCCGCCCGTCGGGCGTCGCCGTGTGCTCGACCTCCCACAGGGAGATCTCCCGGCCGTCCCGCAGCAGGAACGCGTGCTCGTAGAGCGAGTAGCCCAGTCCGATCCTGCCCGCGCGGCAGGGGCGCCCGAAGGCCTGGGTGATCTGGTGCGCGAACGCCGACTTCAGCAGCGCGGCCATGTCCGCGTCGGGTTGGTCGGGGTTCTCCGCACGGCGCAGCAGTCTGCGCGCGTGGTCCGCCGAGTCGTCCGGCACGTACACATGCCGAGGGCCGGGGATCGGCGACAGCTGTACCAGCACCGGCAGTTCGAAGTCCGGGGTGTCCGACGGCAGTGGCAGCCGGGCCGTGGCGGCCCGCAGCTCCTCCTCGTCGACGTACACCTCGTGCTGCGGCTCGCTGCCCGGCGCGGTGTTGTGCACGAGCTCCCACAGCGTGAGAGCGCAGCCGTCGGCCAGCAGCCAGGTGTGCCGGTAGGTCTCCCGGTGCAGACCCGCGCTGTGGTGCGCGGAGTGCAGGGAGCTGTCATGCGCGAGTGCGCAGTCGAGCCGCCGCAGTGCTTCGTCGGGCAGCTCGAACGAGTTCAGGGCGCGACCGAGCAGTCGCGCGAGGTGCTCCTCCGGAGACTCGGGCGACTCGGCTGGTTCGTACGCTGTTGTCTCGTACGGAACGCTCAAGGTTTCTCCCGGCGTTGCTGCATGTCACCTTGTGGGTGCATACCGTAGCCCCTCGGTCGGACATCATGTCCGGGAACCGAGAAAACCTACGCCGTGAAAACGTCGGGGCCGCGCGAAAAATTCCCGCACGGCCCGACGGCCCATCAGAAATCGCCGGTCAGAGGGCAGCTGAGACGATCAGGAGGAGCTCCCCGCGGTCCACTCGGACCAGGACATGTTCCACCCGTTGAGCCCGTTGTCCGGCGACACCGTCTTGTCGGGCGAGTTCTTGACGATCACCACATCGCCGATCAGCGAGTTGTCGTAGAACCACTTGGCGGGCGTGTCGCCCTGCGCGCCCTGCGCGTCCGCGAGCCCTACGCAGCCGTGGCTGGTGCCGGTACGGCCGAAGGGCGGATTGCCCCTGTCGTACCAGTAGTTGCCGTGGATGAAGGTGCCGGACTGCGTCAGGCGCATCGCGTGCGGCACGTCCGGGATGTCGTACTCGCCGCCCAGACCCACCGTCCGGCTGTTCATCCGGGTCTGCGTGAACTTCTCGGAGATCACCATCTGCCCGTTGTAGGTGGTGTGCTCCGGGCTGCCCGACGAGATCGGAACCGCCTTCAGGGTCTGTCCGTCCCGCACCACCGTCATCGTCTGCGTGTCGACGTCGACCGTGGACACCTGCGACCGCCCGATGGTGAAGGTGACCGTCTTCTTCTGCACCCCGAACACCCCGTTGGCGCCCTCGACCCCGTCCAGGTCGATCTTCATCGTCACCTTGGAGCCGGCCTTCCAGTACTCCTCGGGACGGAAGTCGAGCCGCTGCGCCCCGAACCAGTGCCCGACCACCTGCTGGCCGCTGCTGGAGGTGACCGTGATGTGTGACTGCACGGCCTTCATGTCGCTGATGGTCTTGTCGAAGGTGAAGGACACCGGCATTCCGACGCCGACCGTCGTGCCGTTGTCCGGCGTGTACGTCCCTATGAAGCTGTTGGCCGAGGACACGGTGGTGAAGATGGAGTTGGCGGCGGCGGTCTTGCCGTTCGCATCCTTCGCGGTCGCCGATATCTGGTACTTCGTCCCGCGCTCCAGCTGCTCCTTCGGCTTCCAGGTGCTGCCGTCGGCAGACAGGGAGCCCTCGACGGCCTGCCCCGACCCGGCCACCGTCATCTTCACCTCGGTGAGCCGGCCGTCGCTCACCTTCACGCCGGTCGCGTTGATCGACGCGCTCGTCGAACCGTCCTTCGCCGAGATGACGATCTTCGCCGTGGACGTCTTGACGCTGCTCCTGCCGCCCTTGGCGTCCCCGTCCTTGTCCTTGGCGTTGGCGCTGCCCCCGCAAGCGGTCAGGGTCAGGGCGCCGACCACCAGGACGGCACAGGCTCCGACCGTGCGCCGCACCGCTATGTCCGCCGTTGTCACGGGCTGCTCCAGCTTCATGTGATGTGAGTGATCCGCTCTGGTACGTGAAGAAGGAGGGATCCGGCGGCCGGCGGGGTTCCCTCCGGTCGCCGTTGGCACCATCACGTGACGGAACCGGGACAATCGCCTATCCCGGTCCGCAGGGTCACCGGCCCCCGTACAGCTCCTCGTACGACGGCCACGCCCCGCCCGGACCGGACACCGACTCGGCGGCGCGCACAGCCCGTACGATCGCGCGCGTCACCACGTCCGCGCCCGCCGCGAGGATGTCGTTCAGGGCGAGAGGGTGGCCCGGGTCGAGCGGGCGCGCGCCCGTCGCGAGCGTGAAGACGGTGTCCCCGTCGTTGAGCAGATGCACGGGACGCACGGCCCGCGCGATCCCGTCGTGCGCCGTACCCGCCAGCTTCTGCGCCTGTGCCTTCGTCAGGTCCGCGTCGGTGGCGACCACCGCGAGCGTGGTGTTGAGCAGTGGAGGCGCGTTCCGCGCCGTGATCTCGGCGAGACGCCGGCGCGCACTCTCGTGCACGCGAGCTTGTGGATATTCGGCGCGCCCCTGGAGCAACTCCCCGTACAGCATGCCCGTCTCCGGATCCGTCACCGACCCCGCGGCGTTGACCACCACCAGCGCGGCCACCATGATCCCCGAGTCGAGAAGCACGCTCGCGCTGCCCACCCCGCCCTTCAGCGGCCCGACGACGGCACCCGTCCCCGCGCCCACGCATCCCTCCCGCACCCGAGTCCCCGGAGCGCTCGCCGCGGCCGCCTCCACGGCCGCCCGGCCGGTGGCAGCGTCGGGGCGGGCCCGGAAGTCGCCGCCCCGCGCCAGGTCGAAGACGCAGGCGGCGGGCACCACCGGCACGACGTGCGTCGGGTCCGTGCCGACGGCAATCCCGCGCCCCCGCTCCTCCAGCCAGGCCATCACACCGGACGCCGCGTCGAGCCCGTACGCGCTGCCGCCGGTCAGCACGATCGCCTCGACCCGCTGCACCACATTGCGTGGATCGAGGGCGTCGGTCTCCTTCGTGCCGGGTCCGCCACCGCGTACGTCCACGGCAGCCACGGCACCTCCCTCCGGCGCGAGGACGACCGTGGTGCCGGTGAGCCAACCGTCGCCGGTTCGCGTGGCGTGTCCCACGCGCAGGCCCGCGACGTCCGTCAGAGCATCAACTGTCATGGGGGTAAGTCTCGCCCGACCGGCTTCGCGCGTGACGGTGTCACGCCCCGTCACATCACCGCACTCGAGGCCCGCCCGGGGCTCTCCCGTGACTCCCGCGCGACCAGGCGCGCCGTCAGGGTCGTCCCGGTCGCCACCGCCACCGCCAGCGCCAGCACCAGGCCGGCCGTGAGGACCGCCCACTCGCCGAGAAGGGTGCTGCAGATCACCAGCAGCGCGGCTACGGGCAGCACCAGTTGCTGGGCCAGGCCCACCTTGAAGTGGCGTGCGTGCAGGATCCAGACGGCCAGCAGGTACAGCGCCGTCGGCAGGGTGACCGCGGCCGACGCGGCGAGCGTCGAGATATGCGCCTCGCCGACCGCCTGCTCGACCGCAACCTCCAGACCCGCACCGATCGCAGCGGCCGAGGCGAAGACGACGTAGTGCCCGTAGCCCCACAGAAACGCCTGCCTGCTGGAGCGCAGATGCCCATGGATGGGCACCACGAAGTAGATCCACCAGGCGGCGAAGACGATCAGCAGCCCGCCCACCGCGATCGGGAGCAGCTCGCCCAGCGCGTCGTTCTCGTCGATGCCGGACTTCACGGCGACCGTCGCCGCCGCGATCGTCTCGCCCAGCACGATGATCGTGAACAGCCCGTAGCGCTCGGCGATGTGATGCGGATGCCAGGACGTCGGATGCTCCTTCTCCGCGTAGACCGGAACGCACATCTCCAGCGGTGCCATCACCAGGAACAGCCAAGCCCTGCCGTCCTCGGGCAGGATCAGCAGCCCCAGCCAGCCGATCTGGCAGATCAGCACGCCCGCCGCGTACCGCAGCGCCATCGTCCGCTCCGCGCCCTCGGCGGACCACGCGACGCGCAGCCACTGCAAGCTCAGCGCGAACCTCATGATCGCGTAGCCCAACCAGACGGCCACGAACTCGTGGTCCTCGAACGCCCGCGAGATGCCCGCCGCCAGCACCAGTACCCCGGCGATCTGTACCAACGTGACGATCCGGTACAGGACGTCGTCGTTGTCGTACGCCGACGCGAACCAGGTGAAGTTCATCCACGCCCACCAGATGGCGAAGAAGACCATCGCGTAGTTGAGGATGCCCTCGCCCGCGTGGGACTCGGCCACGGCGTGCACCAGTTGGATGCCCGCCTGGGCGATGGCCACGACGAAGCACAGGTCGAAGAAGAGCTCGAGGGGCGAGGCGACCCGGTGCGTCTCGCCCTTCCTGCGCGCGGTCAGGCTGCGCAGCGGCTTCAAGCGGGTGGGCGCCGGGGAGACGGGGGTCCCGGGAGGAGGGGGCGCGGCCGACGAGGGCGTACTGGACGTCATGGGTACCAGCACAGCAGACAACCGGCGGAAAATCTTGTGCGGAATCCGCAGGCTCGCGCGGTGCGTGGCCGGCGGCCAGGTCCTGACCCGAGCGCGTCCCGGGGCCGTACTCTGGAGGGATGAGCACATCCTCCGCCTCCGAGCCGCGCGACCCGAAGGCCGCGCTGGTCTTCGACGACCCGCTGGACCGACAGTCCTCGGACGACACCGACCGGGGTTGGGGCGAGCGTCCGTCCGCCGAGGGCGACAGCCTCGCCGACCTGAAGCGCTTCCTGGACGAGAAGCCGCCCCACCACGTCTGAACCCGACGGGCGGGGCCGGTCCGGCAGGCACGGGAGCCCTGGCGGAGCACCGCCCGCAGGGCCCCGTCGAATGCCTCTACCGCTCGCTGTGCCCCGAGCCCCGCTGGGCGACCAGCGCGTCGCGGATCTCCTTGAGCACCTCCAACTCGGTCAGCTCGACGATCTCCTGCGTGCCCTCCTTGGCCTTCCGGCGGGCCTCCACCTTCGCCAGGTACTTCGACATGGGCAGGACCATCAGGAAGTACACGACCGCAGCGGTGATCACGAAGGTGAGGGTCGCGCCGAGGACGGACCCCCACAGGATCCGGACGCCCGTCGCGCTGTCCCCCGTGCCGGTGCAGGGGCCCTTGAGGCAGGAACTGTAGCTGTCCAGGTTCTTGGTGCCGACCGCTCCGATGAGCGGGTTGATGATTCCCTTCACCACCGAGTTGACGATGTTCGTGAAGGCCGCGCCGATCACCACCGCGACTGCCAGATCGACGACGTTGCCACGCATCAGGAAGGCCTTGAAGCCCTGCCAGACGCTTGCCTTCTTTTCGCTCACCTCGGGGACACTCCTCACATGTACAGGTTGTGGAACAAGCAGCTCCGCAACCTACGTCAACGCCAGGAGGGTGTGTCCAGTTCGGTCCCTCTGACGAGGGACTTGACGTCACCACAGGGTCACCGCCAGCCGGGCCGTCGCACTGGCCCCCGCCAGGCGCGCGGCGGTGGTCCTGGGCACCGACAGGACGACCAGCGCACCGTCGTCCCCGCCGGTACTGCTGTCGGTGTTCAGCGGCTCCGGCACTTTCGTCACCAGCGCCCCGCGCGCGACCACATGGGCGTCGCCGCCCGCGCCGTCCACACCGCCCAGCGGCGTCGGCTCGGCGGCGATGACATCGACCCTGTCACCGGGGCGCAGCAGCCGGACCGTGGCCGCGTCGGCGATCCGTACCGGCGCCGTCACCTTCTCCCCGGCGCGAGAGCCATGTGCAGGGGCGTGTAGTGGAGCATGCGCGCGGGGGTGCGAGCGCCCGCTCGCGTCCGCGTGCGTGGCCCCACCGGGATGTCCTCGTGCCGGATCGCCGTCCCGGGGGCCGGACGCCACGAGCGCGGCGGCGGTGACGGCGAGCCCCAGGGCGAGGGCCCGCCGCCGGCTCCGTACGAGCCGTCCCAGCCGGTACCGCCCGCCGCGGACCCGCACGGGAGCGAAGGACGGCACCTCGCAGGTGGCCGGAGCGTCCGTGCCGGGTGGACGCGTCACGAAGGAGAGGGGGGACGAGGTGGGCGAGGGAAGCGGGGGAGGAGGAAGAGGGGAAAGGGGAGAGGGAGGAACGAAGGAGTCGGACACGGGATCACCACCTGCGACGAGGAACGGGTTTGCGAAGCCACGATGAGCCTTCGCGCCGCCGCTCGCCGGAGCCGGTGGACCACCGCCGGGTTGTGGACAACTTCCTCACCCGAAGGAGAACTTCCGCGTCCGAGGCTCCCTTTCCTGCTTCGCCCCCCACCCGCCCGCTACGGCAGCTCGAACCCCGGATTCAGCCCGCCCAGCGCGTTCGCGCAGAGGCAGTCGCGCTCGTCGGCGGAGGGCAGCGCGGCCACCGCGTCGAACAGCACGTCCCGCAGTCGGTCCACGTTCGCCGCGAACACCCGCAGCACCTCCTCGTGCGACACGCCCTCACCGCTCTCGGCGCCCGCGTCCAGATCGGTGACCAGGTTCAAGGACGTGTAACAGAGCTCGAGTTCACGGGCCAGCGCGGCCTCCGGGTGACCGGTCATGCCCACCACCGACCAACCCTGCGCCCGGTGCCACAACGATTCGGCGCGGGTCGAGAACCGCGGCCCCTCGATCACGACCAGTGCCCCGCCGTCCACCGGTTCCCACTCCCGGCCACGCGCCGCCTTCAAGGCCGCCGAGCGTCCTGCGGGGCAGTAGGGGTCGGCCAGGGACACATGCACGACGTTGGGCACCGTTCCGTCGGGCAGGGGCAGCCCGTCGAAGTACGTTCCGATCCGCGACTTCGTGCGGTCGACCAGCTGATCGGGCACGAGCAGCGTGCCGGGCCCGTATTCCGGGCGCAGACCGCCCACCGCGCACGGACCGAGAACCTGGCGCGCCCCGACCGAGCGCAGCGCCCACAGGTTGGCCCGGTAGTTGATCCGGTGGGGCGGCAGATGGTGTCCGCGTCCGTGCCGGGGCAGGAAGGCGACCCGACGGCCGGCTATCTCGCCGAGGAAGAGCGAGTCGCTGGGCGGTCCATAGGGCGTGTCCACCTGGAGCTCGGTCACGTCGTCGAGGAACGAGTAGAAGCCTGAGCCGCCGATCACACCTATCTCTGCGTTCGCCTTGTTCGCCATGCGTCGCACCCTAACCGCCCCGGGAAACGGCGAAGACCCCGTCGTCGTAAGACGACAGGGTCCTTTGAGCGAGCCTTATGCGGCTGAGCTGCTGCCGGTCGAGGTGCCGGTGCTCGACGACTTCGAGTCCGAGGTCGAGGACGTCGAGGTCGACGGCTTCGAGTCGGAGCCGGACGTCGACGACTTCGAGGACGACGCCGGCGAGCTGCTCGACGAGGAGCCGCGGCTGTCGTTGCGATAGAAGCCGGAGCCCTTGAAGACGATGCCGACGGCGGAGAACACCTTCTTGAGGCGGCCACCGCAGTTGGGGCACTCGGTCAGGGCATCGTCGGTGAACTTCTGCACCGCCTCGAGGCCCTCGCCGCACTCGGTGCACTGGTACTGGTAGGTCGGCACTGTCTTCCTCCTGGCACTCTCACTCAGTGAGTGCTAACGACGGTCTATCTTGACGTATTCCGGGGGATCAGTCCACTGTCACCGGCACGCGGTGACCGACGCCACGTGCGACGGTACGCGCGCGGGGGCGCGTCTCCAGCCGTGAACGCAGTGCCAGCAGGGTCACCAGGGCCAGCGCGGTGCCCCCCAGGGGCACCAGGAAACCGGCGCCGCCCCAGAAGCGGTCCTCCAGTTGTCCGGCGATCGTGACGGCTGCCGCCTGCCCGAGCGCGACCGCGCCCGTCAGCCAGGTGAACGCCTCGGTGCGGGCGCCGGCCGAAACCAGGTCCTCGACCAGCGTGTAGCCGGTGATCAGCGCGGGCGCGATGCACATGCCGACCAGGAGGCCGAGGCCCGCCAGGACGGGCACCGAGTGCGCCGCCCACAGGCCGGAGGCGACGAGCGCCAGTGCGGCGTAGGCGACGACCAGGCGCCGCCGTGGGGCTACCTTCCACGCGATGGCGCCGCAGACCAGGCCGGAGAGCATGTTGCCCGCGGCGAAGGTGCCGTACAGCACGCCGTTCAGGCCGGGCTCGCCGATGGACTCGGTGAACGCGGCCAGCGAGACCTGCATGCCGCCGAAGACGGTACCGATGCCCAGGAAGACCGCGATCAGCACACGCACTCCGGGGACGCGCAGCGCCGAGGCGTGCTCCACGCGCGCGTGCCCGGCGACGGCGACCTGGGGCTGCGTGCTCTTGCTCGCGGCGAACAGCAGACCGCCGAGCAGCGTCAGCGCGGCCTCGGTGACCAGGCCGGCTGCCGGGTTCACGGCGGTGCACAGGGCGGTCGCCAGCAGCGGGCCGAAGACGAAGGTGAGCTCGTCGGTGACGGACTCGAAGGCCGCTGCGGTGGTCATCAGGGGCGAGCCCTTCAGCCGCGCACCCCAGCGGGCCCGCACCATGGGCCCGATCTGCGGTACCGAGGCGCCCGTGGGCACGGCGGCCGCGAACACCGTCCACAGGGGCGCGTGGGTCAGGGCGAGCACGGTGAGGGTGAGGCCCGACAGTGTGTGCAGGAGCACGCCGGGGATCAGCACCGCGCGCTGCCCGTAACGGTCGGCGAGCCGCCCGCTGTAGGGCGCGCACAGCGCCATGGAGACACCGGTGACGGCCGCGGCGGCACCGGCTGCGCCGTACGAGCCGGTGGTGTGCTGTACGAGCAGCACGATGGAGATGGTGAGCATGGCGAACGGCTGGCGGGCCGCGAAGCCGGGCAGCAGGAACGTCCAGGCGCCGCGGGTGCGCAGCAGCTGTCCGTATCCCGGGCGGGGCGAGGCCGGCGAGTCCTTCGACGGCTCGGTGGTGACCGTGGATGCCACGGCCCGTGCCTTTCTGCCGCCTGGTAGCGCGACCCCGTCCGGAGGGCGGGGGCGCCGAGAGCTGTCCTCTTGCGCGTGCTGCGGTAGATGCCGGTGCTCGCCGCACGAGGTGTCCCGGCCGCCATACGGTCGCGCCAGCTCTGCGTCAGGCAGAGTTGGTTCGATCAAGGTGTGCCTTCATCGTACAGGGATCAAGGGGTGCCATCCCTGTGAAAATGAGCACCGTAAGGCGGGCTACCTCCGAATGAAGGGGGTGTGAACGGTGCGAAACATGCACTTAACGCGTGCTGCCGCCCGTGCCCAGCCATCCGGCGAGCTTGCCGCCGTGTCCTACGGCCCGCAGTCGCCGTTCGGCCGCGTCGCGGACCGGGTCGGTGGCGACGACGAGGAGTTCGTCGCCGTGTCGCAGCACGGTCGTCGGCAGCGGCACGAACGACGTCCCCTCGCGCACGACGAGGGTGACGGCCGCCCCGGCCGGCAGGCGTAGCTCGTTGACCTCGACGCCGTGCATCTTCGACCCCTCGGGGATCGCCACGGACAGCAGGTGTCCGCGCAGCCGCTCCAGGGGCGCCGACTCGACACCGAGGTCGGCGGCCTCGGGGTCGCCGCCCAGGCGCAGCTTGCGCGCCAGCCAGGGCAGCGTCGGCCCTTGGATCAGGGTGTAGACGACGACCAGGACGAAGACGATGTTGAAGATGCGGCGGCTGCCGTCGACTCCGTTCACCATGGGGATCGTCGCCAAAATGATGGGGACGGCGCCGCGCAGTCCGGCCCAGGACATCAGCGTCTGCTCCTGCCAGGGCACCCGGAACGGTGTCAGGCAGAGCATGACGCTGAGCGGGCGGGCCACCATGGTCAGCACCAGGCCGATGACGAGCGCGGGCAGCACGTCGTCGCCCAGCTCGTGCGGGGTCACCAGGAGGCCGAGCAGCACGAACATGCCGATCTGGGCGATCCAGCCGAGACCGTCGGCGAATCCGCGGGTGGCGGGCCAGTGCGGCAGTTTCGCGTTGCCCATGACCATCGAGGCGAGATAGACGCCCAGGAAGCCGCTGCCGTGTGCCAGGGAGCCCGCCGCGTACGCGGTGACCGCGATCGCCATGACGGCGATCGGGTAGAGGCCGGAGGCGGGCAGCGCGACGTGCCTGAGGCCCCAGGAGCCCAGCCAGCCGACCGCGAGGCCGATGGCGGCGCCGATGGCCAGCTCCAGCGCTATCTCGCCCACCAGCACGTACCAGTGCTCCACGGGGCCCGCGGTGGAGAAGGCGACCACCAGGATGACCACCGGGGCGTCGTTGAAGCCGGACTCGGCCTCCAGCGTGCCCGTCACGCGCGAGGGGAGGGGGATCTTGCGCAGGACGGAGAAGACCGCCGCCGCGTCGGTCGAGGACACCACCGCGCCGATGATCAGCGCCTGTCTCCATTCAAGCCCGGTCACGAAGTGCGCGGCCGTGGCGGTGACGCCGACGCTGACCGCGACGCCGGCCAGTGCCAGCGCCGTGGCGGACGGCAGGGCCGGTTCGATCTCCTTCCACTTCGTGCCAAGACCGCCCTCGGCGAGGATCACGACCAGGGCGGCGTACCCGATGACCTGTGTCATCTCGGCATTGTCGAAGTGGATGTTGCCGATGCCGTCCTGGCCCATGAGGACGCCGATCCCCACGTAGACGAGCAGGCTGGGGAGCCCGCTGCGCGAGGAGATCCGGACCGCTGCGACGGCGACGAGCAGGACGAGCGAGCAGATGAGCAGGAGCTGGTTGAGGTGGTGGACAGTCAGCGGCGGTTCCCTTCACCGGCGCGCGCGGCTTGCGCGCGGGCGCACATGTGCTTCGGATACATCGGACACGAAGCTGCGAGCTTCGCACCCAACTACTTCGTTACCTTACCTAACTCTTGACGATTTCTTGACGCTCGGCGAGGGAAGATCGAACATCCCTCCGTACCGGTACCCGACTCCGCGTCAAGTGGCACAAGGCCCTGCGCCTATGGTTGCTCCAGCACTCCAGGACCGCCTGCCGCTCGCGTTAGGACAGCAAGGACAGCGATGCCCCCCAACACCACCGCCACATCGGGTGACAAGCCCGGCAAGTCCGGCAGGAAGAAGGGGCGCAAAGCCCGTTTGATCGTGCTTGTGCTGGTGCTGGCCATCATCGGAGGCATCGCCTACGGCGCCTACTGGTCCATCAGCACCGTCCGCGCGTCCTTCCCGCAGACCAAGGGTTCGATCACGCTCGAGGGCCTGACCGGGCCCGTCGACGTGAAACGGGACGGCTACGGCATCCCGCAGATCTACGCGGACTCCGACGAGGACCTGTTCATGGCCCAGGGCTACGTCCAGGCCCAGGACCGGTTCTACGAGATGGACGTGCGCCGGCACATGACCTCCGGGCGGCTGTCGGAAATGTTCGGCAAGAGCCAGGTCGACAACGACGAGTTCCTGCGCACCCTGGGCTGGGACCGTGTCGCCAAGGAGGAGTACGACACCAAGCTGTCGTCCGACACCAAGAAGTACCTCCAGGCCTACGCCAAGGGGGTCAACGCCTACCTCAAGGGCAAGGACGGCGCCGACATCTCCCTGGAGTACGCGGCCCTGGGGTTCACCAACGACTACAAGCCCACCGAATGGACCCCGGTCGACTCGGTCTCCTGGCTGAAGGCGATGGCCTGGGACCTGCGCGGCAACATGCAGGACGAGATCGACCGCGCCCTGATGACCAGCCGCCTCGGCCCGGCCCAGATCGCCGAGCTTTACCCGCAGTACCCGTACGACCGGAACCAGGCGATCGTCCAGGACGGCCAGTACGACGAGCTGACGAAGACGTTCGAGCAGAGCGACGGCCAGAGCGACTCCGACGACAGCTCCACGGACGGCACGGGCACGTCCTCGGACTCGTCCTCAGGCGGTACGGACGGCTCAGCCCTCCAGAGCCAGCTCTCGGGCCTCTACAACGTCCTGGACGACCTGCCCACGGCTGTCGGAGTGAACGGCAACGGCATCGGCTCGAACTCCTGGGTCGTCGCCGGCAAGAACACGATCACCGGTAAGCCGCTGCTGGCCAACGACCCGCACCTGTCGGCGTCGCTGCCGTCCGTCTGGTATCAGATGGGCCTGCACTGCCGCGCGGTCTCCAGCAAGTGCCAGTACGACGTCTCCGGCTACACGTTTGCGGGCCTGCCCGGTGTGATCATCGGCCATAACCAGACAATCTCCTGGGGCATGACCAACTCCGGCGTCGACGTGACCGACCTCTACCTCGAGAAGCTCTCCGGGGACGACGGCTACCAGTACGACGGCAAGGTGAAGCCGTTCGTCACGCGCGAGGAGACCATCAAGGTCGCCGGCGGCGAGTCCAAGAAGATCGTCGTCCGGGAGACCGAGGACGGGATGCCCCTCCTGTCCGACCGTGACGACGAACTCATCGACGTCGGCAAGAAGGCCACCGTCGACGACGTCGACGCTTCGGCGCCCGACCGCGGTGACGGCTACGGCGTCGCCCTGAGGTGGACCGCGCTGGAGCCGGGTACCTCCATGGACGCCGTTTTCGCCATCGACAAGGCGAAGGACTGGGACAGCTTCCGCAAGGCGGCCGCGAAATTCGACGTGCCCTCGCAGAACCTCGTCTACGCCGACACCTCGAACCACATCGGCTACCAGCTGCCCGGAATGATCCCCACGCGCGCGAAGGGCGTCGACGGCTCGATCCCGGCGCCGGGCTGGGACTCCAAGTACAAGTGGAAGGGCTTCATCGACTTCGACGAGCTGCCCTACGAGTACGACCCCGCCCGCGGCTACATCGTCACGGCCAACCAGGCCGTCGTCGACAAGGACGCCTATCCCTACACGCTCACCACGGACTGGGGATACGGCGCGCGCAGCCAGCGGATCACCGACCTGATCAAGAGCAAGATCAAGGGCGGCGGCAAGATCTCCACCGACGACATGCGCCAGATGCAGCTGGACGACGACAGCGAGATCGCGAAGCTGCTCGTGCCCGTGCTGAAGAAGATCAACCTCGACGACCCGGACGTCCGCGAGGCGCAGAAGCTGCTGGAGAACTGGGACTTCACCCAGGACGCCGACTCGGCCGCGGCCGCCTACTTCAACGCGGTCTGGCGCAACATCCTCAAGCTGGCCTTCGGCAACAAGCTGCCCAAGGAGTTGCGCGTCGAGGACCAGTGCCTGTGGGTCGACCCGGTCAACACCACCGGCCCGGTCGACGATACCGAGAAGGTCCGCGAGTGCGGTCAGCGCGACGCCGACCAGGCGCAGCCGGACGGCGGCGACCGCTGGTTCGAGGTCGTGCGCGACCTCATGACGAAGACGGACAGCGACTGGTGGACGACGCCCGACTCGGGCACCCGCCCCGGCGCCGACCACGACCGCGACAAGCTGTTCGCGCGCGCCATGATCGACGCCCGCTGGGAGCTGACCGCCAAGCTCGGCAAGGACATCGACACCTGGAACTGGGGCCGGCTGCACCGCCTGTTCCTGAAGAACCAGACCCTGGGCACGAGCGGCCCCGGTTTCCTCCAGTACATCCTCAATCGCGGCCCGTGGAAGCTCGGCGGCGGCGAGGCGACGGTCAACGCGACCGGCTGGAACGCGGCCGGCGGCTACGGCGTCGTATGGGTGCCGTCGATGCGGATGGTGGTCAACCTCGACGACCTCGACAAGTCGAAGTGGATCAACCTCACCGGAGCCTCGGGACACGCCTTCAGCGCTCACTACACCGACCAGACGGGCAAGTGGGCCAACGGTGAACTGCTCGACTGGTCCTTCTCGAAGAAGGCGGTCGACGACAGCACCAGCGACACCCTGGTGCTCAAACCCTGAGCTGCCGACCGTTCGGAAGGGGCCCTCCACGCGTGCGTGGAGGGCCCCTTCCGGCATGAGGGCACGGCGGTCAGGTGAAGCGTCGTGTCCCCGAGGGCGTCACCACCGCGTGCACAGGCCGGTCGTGCGCCTCCCCGGGGACGTGCTCGACGACCTCGGCGTCGTACAGGAGCACGACCAGCGCGGGGTGGGCCCCGGAGTCCGCCAGCCGGGCCAGTACGCGGTCGTACGATCCTCCGCCGCGTCCCAGGCGCGTTCCGTGCGCGTCGACCGCCAGTCCGGGCAGCAGCACCACGTCGGCGGCCGTCACGGCGTCCGGGCCGAGGCGCTCTCCGGCCGGCTCCAGGAGGGCCATCTTCCCGCCGTGCAGGACCCGCGCGAGAGAGCTTTCGCCGGTGTAGGCGGCCCAGTCCAGGTCGTTGTCGGGCAGCAGCGCGGGGAGCAGCACCCGTACGCCCCGCGCGCGCAGCGCGTCCAGCAGCGTCAGGGTGCCCGGCTCGGTACCCACGGAGACGTACGCCGCGACCGTGCGCGCGTGCGTCAACTCGGGCAGCTCCAGGGCCCGCTCGGCCAGGGCGACGGCGGCCGCGCGCACGTCATCGGGCGTCAATCTGTTTCTCACGGCGAGGAACCCTCGCCGCAACGTACGTTTGTCAGACTCTGGTCCGCCTTCGAGGTGGCTCATATGTCGCTCCCTGCACTTGTCCCACACGGCTCTAATGCGTTCATATGATCATCAATTAACCGGAGCCACAGATCCCTCTCAAAGTCACCGGATAAGGTTGCCGACATGACGCAGTCGCACCCCAGGATCAGCAAGGCTGTCATCCCCGCAGCCGGCCTCGGCACCCGGTTCCTGCCGGCGACCAAGGCCACTCCCAAGGAGATGCTGCCGGTCGTGGACAAGCCGGCTATCCAGTACGTGGTCGAGGAAGCCGTCTCCGCCGGTCTCGACGACGTCCTCATGGTCACAGGCCGCAACAAGCGCCCTCTCGAGGACCACTTCGACCGCAACTACGAACTCGAGTCGGCCCTGCAGAAGAAGGGCGACGCCGCCCGGCTCGCCAAAGTCCAGCAGTCCAGCGACCTCGCGACCATGCACTACGTACGCCAGGGCGACCCCAAGGGCCTCGGACACGCCGTCCTGTGCGCGGCCCCGCATGTAGGGCAGGAGCCCTTCGCCGTCCTGCTGGGCGACGACCTGATCGACCCCCGCGACCCGCTGCTCCAGCGGATGATCGAGGTGCAGGAACGGCACGGCGGCAGCGTCGTCGCGCTCATGGAGGTCGCACCCGAGCAGATCCACCTCTACGGCTGCGCCGCCGTGGAGGCCACCGTGGACAGTGACGTCGTCAAGGTGACCGGCCTCGTCGAGAAGCCGGACCCGGCCGACGCCCCGTCGAACTACGCGATCATCGGACGCTACGTCCTCGACCCGAGCGTGTTCGGCATACTGCGGCAGACCGAGCCCGGCCGCGGCGGCGAGATCCAGCTCACCGACGCCCTCCAGCAGCTCGCGCAGGACGAGAAGGTCGGCGGCCCCGTCCACGGCGTCGTCTTCAAGGGCCGCCGCTATGACACCGGCGACCGCGGCGACTACCTGCGTGCCATTGTCAGACTCGCGTGCGAACGTGAGGATCTGGGTCCGGACTTCCGTTCCTGGCTTCGCAGTTACGTCACCGAGGAGATGTAGCCACTTTGAGCACCGCCGCGCACCACCCCACCGGCCGGGACCAGCTCTGGTCGGTGGACGAACACCTGGAGGACATCCTCGCCACCGTCCGCCCCCTGGAACCCATCGAGCTGCAACTGCCCGACGCCCAGGGGTGCGTCCTGGTCGACGACGTCATGGTGCCGGTCTCGCTGCCGCCCTTCGACAACAGCTCCATGGACGGGTACGCGGTGCGGGTCGCGGATGTCGCGGGCGCGAGCGAGGAGTTCCCGGCGGCTCTGGACGTCGTGGGCGACGTCGCGGCGGGACAGGCGGCCGACCTGCTGTACGTGGGACCCGGCCAGGCCGCCCGCATCATGACCGGCGCCCCGCTCCCGGCGGGCGCCGAGGCCGTCGTCCCCGTGGAGTGGACCGACGGCGGACTCGGCGAGGGTCCGGTCAGCGGGATGCGTGCCCGCAGCCTCGCCCCCGAGCAGGCCTCGGGGCACGTGCGCGTGTACCGGCCCGCCGAGGCACGCGCGCACGTGCGCGCGAAGGGCAGCGACGTGAAGGCGGGCGACCGCGCCCTCGACGCCGGGACCGTCCTCGGACCGCCCCAGATCGCCCTGCTCGCCGCGATCGGCCGGGGCACCGTACGCGTGCGACCGCGCCCGCGCGTGGTCGTGATGTCCACCGGCAGCGAACTCGTCCAGCCCGGAGAGGAACTGGGCAGCGGCCAGATCTACGACTCCAACAGCTTCGCCCTCACCGCGGCCGCCCGGGACGCCGGCGCCATCGCCTACCGGGTCGGCGCGGTCGCCGACGACGCCGAGACGCTCCGCTCCACCATCGAGGACCAGCTGGTCCGCGCCGACCTCGTCGTCACCACCGGCGGGGTGAGCGTAGGGGCGTACGACGTCGTCAAGGAGGCCCTTGAGCACGTCGGCGACGAGGACGAGGCGGGCAGCGGTGTCGAGTTCCGCAAGCTCGCCATGCAGCCCGGCAAGCCCCAGGGGTTCGGCTCCATCGGCCCCGACCACATCCCCCTGCTGGCCCTGCCGGGCAACCCGGTGTCGTCGTACGTCTCGTTCGAGCTGTTCGTGCGACCCGCCATCCGCACCCTCATGGGCCTCGAGGACGTCCACCGGCCCACCACGCGCGCGAAGCTGATCGCCGACAAGGCGCTGACCTCGCCGAAGGGCCGCAGACAGTTCCTGCGCGCCACCTACGACGACGGCACCGTCCGCCCCGTCGGGGGCGCCGGCTCCCACCTGGTCGCGGCCCTCGCGCACGCCGACTCGCTGATCGTCGTCCCCGAGGACGTGGAGCACGTCGAGCCCGGTGCCGACGTCGAGGTGGTCCTCCTCGGCTGAGTGGCCCTGGTTGGGGGTACCGTGTCGCGCACAACAGGCCCGGACCGGGAGCGCCACACCACCATGAGTACGCAGGACCGACTGACGCACATCGACGACGTGGGCGCCGCCCGCATGGTCGACGTTTCCGGCAAGGACGTCACCGCGCGCACCGCGCGTGCCAGCGGGCGGGTCCTCGTCTCGCCCCGTGTGGTCGAGCTGCTGCGCGGCGAGGGGGTACCCAAGGGGGACGCGCTGGCCACCGCGCGGATCGCGGGCATCATGGGCGCCAAACGCACCCCGGACCTGATCCCGCTGTGCCACCCCTTGGCCGTCTCCGGTGTGAAACTGGATGTGTCGGTCGCGGACGACGCCGTGGAGATCACCGCCACGGTGAAGACGACGGACCGCACGGGCGTCGAGATGGAGGCGCTCACCGCGGTCTCCGTCGCCGCGCTCACCGTGATCGACATGGTGAAGGCGGTCGACAAGGGAGCGGTCATCACGGACGTGCGCGTGGAGGAGAAGACGGGCGGCAAGTCGGGCGACTGGAGCCGGGCATGACACTCGACACGTCGGCCGGTGGTGCCCTGCCCGCTCCGTACCGCGCGCTGGTCGTGACCGCCTCCAACCGGGCCGCCGCCGGCGTCTACGAGGACAGGGGTGGCCCGCTGATCGCCGAAGCGCTGCGCGGCTTCGGCTTCGCCGTCGCCGGGCCGCAGGTGGTTCCCGACGGGGACCCGGTGGAGGCGGCGCTGCGGGCCGCCGTCGAGGCCGGGTACGACGCCGTCGTCACCACCGGCGGCACCGGCATCTCGCCCACCGACCGCACCCCCGAGGTCACCCGCGCGGTGATCGACCGCGAGGTGCCGGGCATCGCCGAGGCCATCCGGGCGTACGGCCGGGAGAAGGTGCCCACCGCGGCGCTCTCCCGGGGCCTGGCCGGAGTGGCGGGCGGCACGTTGATCGTCAACCTGCCGGGCTCCACCGGCGGGGTGAAGGACGGGCTGGCCGTCCTGGAGCCCCTGCTGATTCACGCCGTCGACCAGATCCGTGGCGGCGACCACCCCAGACCGAGCCACGGGGGTGCGAGCTGAACACCTCATCCTGGCCCGTCGAACTGGTGGAGGGCGACATCGTCCTGCGGCCCATAAAGCTGCGCGACCAGCGGGCCTGGCGCGAGGTCAACCGGCGTAACCGCGACTGGCTGCGCCCCTGGGAGGCGACCATCCCGCCGCCCGCGCCCAGCGGGCCGATCGCGCACCGGCCGACCTACCGCCAGATGGTCCGGCATCTGCGATCCGAGGCGAACGCGGGCCGGATGCTGCCGTTCGTGATCGAGTACCAGGGGCGGCTCGTCGGGCAGTTGACGGTCGCGGGGATCACCTGGGGGTCGATGTGCTCCGGTCACGTCGGCTACTGGGTGGACGAGTCGGTGGCCGGCCGCGGGGTGATGCCGACGGCCGTGGCGCTCATCGTGGACCACTGTTTCCGCACCGTCGGACTGCACCGCATCGAGGTCTGCATTCGGCCCGAGAACGGGCCGAGCCGCCGGGTCGTGGAAAAACTCGGATTCCGTGAGGAGGGCCTGCGGCCGCGCTATCTCCACATCGACGGCGCCTGGCGTGACCACCTCGTCTTCGCGCTCACGGCGGAGGAGGTCCCGGAGGGACTGCTGAACCGGTGGCGGCGCACACGCTCGCAGAAGGCGGCCAATTGAATTAGCCCGATCAGTCGAATGGATGTTCGAAAATGATCGGTTGATCGCACCGGTCGCAAAAAAAGTTCGAAATATCAGCCAGATCGTGCGACACACCGGCCCAATTGGCGGATGGCCTCACGTAAACCCCTCTACCGTGTGAGGCGTGAGCAGCAGCGGCCTCATCTACGCAGTCATTGTCGGGGCCTGGGCCGCCTACTTGGTGCCTATGTGGCTCCGTAGGCAGGACGAGCTGAACGAGGCCCGTCCGACGGAACGCTTCAGCACCGCCATCCGGCTGCTGTCCGGACGGGCGGGAATGGAGCGCCGGTACGCCAAGGACCTGCGGGCGCGCTCCACCGAGGAGGGGGAGTCCGGCGCCGACGTTCCGGACGCCGTCACCGCATCGGTGGACGTCCGGTCCTTCGCCATGCCTCCGACCCGCCCGCAGGTGAAGGCGCCGGTCCAGGAGCGCGTTCAGGAACGAGCCACAGAGCGCGGACAGGACCGAGCCCAGGAGCGCGGACAGGAACGAGGGCCGGGGCGTTCGGAGGCTGGGCGTCCGGAGGCGGCTCGTGAACCTGCGCGCGATCCGGTGGCCAAGCCCGCGCACGACCACCGTGAACAGGGCGCCAAGCCCGCACGCGAAGGCGGCGCCGTTCCGGCCGGACGTCGGGCGCCGGTCGCCCGGCGCACGCCCGCCGAGCAGGCGTCCGCCGCGCGCGCCCAGCGCTCGAAGGCGCTCGCGCGCCGCCGGCGCACCACCGTGATGCTCTTCCTCGCCTTCACGCTCGGCGCGATCGTCGCGGCGGTCGGCGGACTCGCGTTCCTCTGGGCGCCCGCCGTGCCCGCCGTCCTGCTCAGCGCGTACATCGGTTACCTGCGCGCCCAGGAGCGCCGCCGCTTCGCCTTCCAGATGGACCGCAGGCGCGCAGAGGTCGCCGCGCAGCGGCTGCGGGAGCGTCAGCCGCGCCGACGCGCGCCCGCCTCGGCGCCCGCCTCGTCCGTCGACACCGGCCCCGACGCCGGCGCAGAGGAGCCGCACGCGGCCCCCGAGCCGGAGACCGACCCGGGTCTGCTGGCGCTCGCCGCGGATCGCAGGGCACTCGTCGAGCAGACCGATCACGCGGAGTGGGTCGACCAGCAGCGCGAGCGGCAGCGCCGCCCCGGTCACGGCGAGAGCTGGGACCCGGTACCGGTACCGCTGCCGACGTACGTGACCGCGCCGGTCGCGCCTCGGGCGACCTCCGACGTGGACCTGGGGGCGCCGGACGCCTGGAGCTCGGCCCGCTCGAGTTCGGTGGCGCCCGAGCACGAAGCGGCGGACGCAGGGGACGCGCCGGCCGGGGAATCCGACGATGCGGACCGCGCGGAGGACCGGGAGGCGGACGGCGACGAGCGGAGCGACGCCCGGCGCGCGGCCTCCGCCCGACGCTCGCGCGAGCGCGGCCGCACCCCGCTGTTCGACCAGTACGAGGACGGCGAGCGGCCACTGGCCGCCAACGAATGAGAGCCCCGGCATCCCGCGCCCGGCCTCGGGGAACGGATTTCCAAGCAGGCCGACCGGGATGCTAGAGTTTCACTCGTTGCAAGGGCCTGTGGCGCAGTCTGGTAGCGCACCTCGTTCGCATCGAGGGGGTCTGGGGTTCAAATCCCCACAGGTCCACCGCAGCTCAGAACCCCTGCCGGGGAGATCCGGCAGGGGTTCTTTGGTGTCGTGCTGCAGTGAAGTACGGCAACTGCTCCGGATCTTGCTTCCCAAGGTGCTTGCCCGGCTTGCGCAGTGCCCGGCGGGTGGCCTTTGAGGGCACGTGCGTGTACACCTCCAGCGTTACCGCGATCTAGCCGTGCCGAAGGATCTGCATGGCTGCCCGCGGGTGCACGTCGGCCGCCGCGAGGAGCGAACCGCACGTGTGTCGGGTGTCGTGCAGCCGGATCTCACGGACGCCGGCCAGGGTCGAGCGGTCGACGGGCAGGCGGTTGAAGTTGCGGGTTCGATCGGTGTCCCGTAGCGCGTCGTGAACACCAAGTCGATGCCCGACCACGGTTCGCCGGCAGCCTGCTTGGCCAACTCCCGTTCCTTCTGGCTGCGCCGGAGAGCGCAACGCAGATCTCCGGAGTTCGTCCTGGACGGGGAACCTGTCCTGTTCGCCACGAGCCGCCTGCTGATGCCCCTGGTTGCCGGTTCGGCGATCACCGAGTGACGGCACCCTGTCCCTGCGGCGGCGGCTTCGCTGCCAGACCACCATGGAGGCGTGACCGGCGCCAAGAGCCGTATCGCCCATGAGCTGAGGTGGGGTCGCACCCCGGGAAGGCAGAGGGTGGCCACGGCCCGGATTCGAACCGGGGTTTCCGCGTCGGGGCGAACCCGAGCGCGACGTCTTGGGCCGCTGAACGACTCATGGCCAGGCGGATCGTACTGGCTCACAGACTGGCGAGCCCACCTCTTTTGGAGGTTGACGCCTCAGGGCACCGGCTCGGTCGAGTTCATCACCGGGCTTCGACGGCCATCCACGCTCCCCTGATCGTCGAATACGGCCAAATCGCGATCTACTGGGATCCAGTCGTATTCGCTCACACTCACATACATGGGGGCGATTCGGGATCGTGACCAGTTGGCATGCCATCGCTGCGGGGAGGCCAGCCACACCGTGCGTGAGCGCGGACGGTTCGACCTCATGGCGAGCTATTGCGAGAGGTGCTGGAACACCTTCGCCAACGAGATGGCCGAAGCCGATGGGGCCACAGCCGCACCCAGGCCGGATCCCGACCCCGACGACGTGGCATGGATCGATCCACCACTTTGCCCAGAATGTGGCGCATTGGTCCGTCTGTATCCCACCAACTACGACCGGTGGGTCAGTCTCGCCATGGTGGAGTTGCCTGCCAAAGACGTCCCAGAGGCCTTCAGGTGGCGTTTGACGAGGCTTCCGGGTCGATCTCCCGTTCCCGCGGACATCGTGGCCGTGCGGGTCCGTGGAATCCCTCCGCTGCCGAGTGAACCCGTCGTGCCGGCTCACCGCATGATGTGCGCCCCCGAGTGGGGTGAGCCGTAGAGGGCGGGGCAGCCTCGCATACTGCTCAGCAGCGTTCACGCACCCCGGCTGGCCTGCTCGGATGCGGAACGACACGCACACCACGGCCAGTTGGGCAACGGCGGCGTCCAGGTGTCGCCGCGTCGAAGACAGAACAACGGTGCGCCAGAGGGACGCCTGGTCCAGGTCCGGTGGTTCATGGTCGGGGCGGGCGTAGTGCCGGTGCCGTCGATGTCATGGCCGTGGTTGTCGCGAGCAGGGCGCAGGCTGCCGTTGTCCAGGTGAGTGCCTGCCAGGGCAGGGCGATGGTCGGTGGGGCCGCGAGCAGGTGCAGGGCGGCGCTCAGGCCGGCCAGGTTGACGGCCGTGACCAGGAGGCCGAGCAGTGTGCCGACCGCCACGGCGATCAGTGCCTCGGCGGCGGCCAGTCGCAGGATCTGGCCGCTGGTGGCGCCGGCCCGCCGTAGGGCCGTCAGGTCGGCTCTGCGTTCGGCGGCCGCCATGGCCAGGGTGTTGGACACCGAGATGCCGGTGTAGACAAGCGCGATGCCCAGGACGAGCAGCAGGCCGAGCCGGGTCGTCCGGTTCGTCTGCGGGTGGGCCGCTCGCACCCACTGCGTCCCGCTCATCACCCGCACCCCGTCGACGGTCCGCAGCCGCGCGCCCACCGCGGTCGGGTCGGCGCCCGCCCGCACCCGTACGTCCACGCGGTCCACGCCCCCGCCGCCCGCGTTGGCCGGGGTGACGTAGGCGCCGTTGTCCCCGGTGCCGACGGACAACACGGCGGCGATCCGGAGGGTCTTCGGCGTGCCGTCTCCGAGCCACACCCGCACCTGTTGTCCCACGCGGTGCCGCGCCCACTCCTCGGTCACGACGATCGACCCGTCGTCGAGGTCGGTGAGCCGCCCGGCGGTCACCGGCAGCCGTACGGTGGTGGTGAGCAGCGCCGGATCAGCCGCCCTGGCCTCGGACCTCACCAGTGCCACGTCGTCCTCCAGCGTGAACACGGTGGTGGCGGAACTGGCCGACACGACCGTGCCGGGCACCTGCCGCAGCTTCTCGACTGCCTCTGCCCGCAGGGTCGTTCCGTCCTGCGGGGTCACCACGAAGTCGGCGACCGTCTGCTGCCGTACCTCCGCCGCCCGCGCCGCGCCGATCGTGGCCGTCGCGCCAGGCAGGGAGCCCGCCAGCGCGACGGTGACCAGGACGGGCGCGGCCACCGCTGCGGTACGGCGGACCCCGGCGACCGCCCCCGCCCGCGCCAACAGGCCCACCGCGCCCGGCAGCCGGGGCACCAGGGGACGCACCGTCAGGGGCGAGAGCAGCGCCACCGCAGTGATGAGCAAGAGGGGGCGGCTGATGTACGACTTGCGGTGGAGCAGCTCGCCCGGGTCGGTCGTCAGCGTGTACGCGAGGACCGCGACCGCCGTGAGCAGGAGAGCCGTACCGCACGCGCGTCGTCCCAGGGTCAGCGCGCGCCCGTCCACCGAGGCTTCGCGCAGTGCCTGGGCCGGGGCGGTGCGTCCGGCCCGCCAGGACGCGGCGAGCGCACCGCACAGGGCCACCAGCAGGCCCGTCCAGAAGGCCAGGTGGTACGGCCAGACGTCGGCCGAAGGGCCGCCGATCGCGTACCACTTCGGCGCGAGCCCGCCGTCGACCACCAGTTCGGCCAGGTGGGGCGCGCCGTACGCGCCCAGCACGCAGCCTGTCGCCGAGGCGAGCGTGCCGACCAGCAGGGCCTCCGCCAGGACCGTCCGCCGGATCTGGCCCGGTGTCGCCCCGGCGGTGCGCAACAGGCCGAACTCGCGGCGACGCCGGTCGACCGCGAAGGCGAAGGTGGAGGCCACGACGAAGACGGACACGAAGGCGGTCACGCCACCCGCCGTGCCGAACAGGGCGTTCAGCGCCGTCAGGGCTTCGGCGTCGCGGTCCGGGTCGGCGTCGGCCAGCCGGCGGGCGTCCCCGGTGAGGATCCGTACGTCCTCGGCCTGGTCCTCGTCCACTTCCTCGGCCTGGTCCTTGACCGCCGCCCGTACGGCTGCCACGTCCGCCTCGACGACCAGTTGGGTCGACTCCGGGGCGAGGCGGGCGGCTTGGGCGTCCGGGTAGAACACGGCGTACTCGAAGCCGGTTCCGGTGCCTGGCCCGGTGCCGGTTCCCGGTTCGCTCACCGTCGTGACTGTTCCGACCACGCGCAACGGTCCGTCCGCGGTGTGCAGTCGGGTGCCCACGGTCGCCCAGTCGCCGCTGGTCACCACCTCGCCGGCCGCTGCCGGGGCCCGGCCCGCGGTCAGCCGGTAGGGGGCGAAGCGGGCCGTCGACCAGGGGTGGCCGACCAGGTCGTCCGGTGCGGCGGGGGCGCCGTACGCCCGGACCGGGAAGGAGCGGTCCTCGGTGACCGGGCCGAGCGCGCGGAGCGCGGCGACGGTTCCGGCGGGCACCGGGCGCGGCCGGGCCAGTTCCTTCGTCCGCTCACCGGTGGAGGTCGCCACCCGCAGCGTGTCCTGGCCCCTGACCACCACCGGCGCCGCCGCGAAGCGCTCCGGCGCGCGCACCGGCGCGTCCAGGGACGCGGCCAGCGCCTGTCCCATCACGGTGAGCAGGGCGACGCCGAGCGCGAGGGCGACGGAACTGCCGGCGAAGGCGGCCCATCGGGCGCGCAGGGTGTGCCACGCGACGCTCAGCACGCGGCACCCGCCGGGGAGAGCGTGGCGCCGTCGGCTGCGGTCTCCAGCCCCGCCATCCGGGTCGCGATCGCCTCCACGGACGTGTCGGCGCCGCGGAGTTCGCCGTGGATGCGGCCGTCGACCAGGAAGACCACCCCGTCCGCGTAGGAGGCGGCGAGCGGGTCGTGGGTGACCATGACGACCGTCCGGCCGTCCTCGTCGACCAGGGAGCGCAGCAGGATCAGCACCTCGCGGCCGGTACGGGAGTCCAGCGCGCCGGTCGGCTCGTCGCCGAACAGGACCTCCGGGCGGGTGATCACGGCGCGGGCCAGGGCGACGCGTTGCTGCTGGCCGCCGGAGAGCCGGTCCGGGCGGTGACCGGCGCGGTCGGCGAGTCCGACCTGCCGCAGGGCGTCGTGGACCTGTGCCCTCGACGGGCGGTGGCCGGCCAGCCGCAGCGGGAGGGCGACGTTCTGCTCGGCGGTGAGGGTGGGCAGCAGGTTGAACGACTGGAAGACGAAGCCGATCCGCTCCCGGCGCAGCAGCGTCAGCCGCCGTTCGCTCAGTCCCGTCAGTTCGGTCCCGCCGATCCGCACCGACCCCGAGGTCGGCCGGTCCAGCCCGGCGGCGCACTGGAGCAGCGTCGACTTGCCCGAGCCGGACGGCCCCATGACGGCGGTGAACGAGCCCCGGGGGAGGGCGAGGGTGACGTCGTCGAGCGCGGCCACCTGGGTGCCCGAGGCGCCGTATCGCCTGCTCACGGAGGTCAGTTGGACGGCGTGTGTGGTCATGGCCCCACGAAAGCGTGCGCGCCCCGGTCCCGTCTCTCGGGCAGGACCGAGACCTGGGGTAGGGCCAGGCATACCTCCGGACCTCCGGTCAGGCCGATGGTCCCGGCGCGGCGCCCCTTCTACGGTGATCCGTATGCAACCCCGAAACGTGTGGCAGGCCTTGATCCGCCCGGGTTACCTGCTGTCGCCGTGGCCCTGGCGGGCCGTCGCCTATCTGTCGACGGGGGCGGTCACCGGAGCGGCCGTCCTCGTGGGGCTGGTCGCGGTGGTGGCGGTGGGCGGAGTTCTCGCGGTCGTCCTCGTCGGGCTGCCGCTGCTCGCGTCCGTCGCCTTCGCCGGGCTGCCCGTGGCCGCCCTGGAGCGGCGCCGGCTGCGCCTCGTCGACGCGGACGACGCGCCCGGCGCGCATGCCGAGCCCGCCGCGCCGGGCCTGCGCAGCTGGCTCACCACCCGGCTCGGGGAACGGGCCACCTGGCGCGAGCTCGGCCACACCCTTGTCGCCGCGTGCCTCTTCTGGCCGGCCGAGGCACTCCTGCTGACCGTCGCCCTGTTCGTCCCCCTCGCGACGGTCGCGGCACCGCTGCTGCTGGCGACGGTCGGCGGGGGCCGTGAGACGAAGGTGCTCAAGCTGTGGACGGTGACCGGCTGGCCGGCCGCTTTCGGCGCCGCCGCGCTGGGCGTGCTGCTGCTGGCCGTGGGCGGGTACGTCCTCGGGGTGGCGGCGGGGGCCAGGGCCGCGTTGACCCGGTTGCTCGTCGCCCCGCGCGGGGGCGATCCGCAGGCGAGGGTCGTCGAACTGACACGCTCCCGCGCGCGGTTGGTTGACGCGTTCGAGGGAGAGCGCCGGCGGATCGAACGCGATCTGCACGACGGCGCGCAGCAGCGTCTGGTCGCGCTCACCATGAACCTCGGCCTGGCCCGTCTCGACGCCCCGCCCGGCGGCCCCCTCGCCGAGCGGCTCGCCCGTGCCCATGAGGAGGCGGGCGCGGCCCTCGCGGAACTGCGTGAGCTGATCCACGGCATCCACCCCCGGGTGCTCGCCGACTACGGCCTGGAGGCGGCCGTCGCCGACGCGGCCGACCGCTCGCCCCTCCCCGTGGACGTGGAGTTCGCCCGGCCGGCGTCGCGGCTCCCGCAGGCCGTGG
The DNA here is from genome assembly GCF_032248645.1 of Streptomyces zaehneri. Lineage (NCBI taxonomy): Bacteria > Bacillati > Actinomycetota > Actinomycetes > Kitasatosporales > Streptomycetaceae > Streptomyces > Streptomyces zaehneri. The sequence goes on along the minus strand of NZ_JASTTJ010000011.1, from coordinate 70,048 downwards.
AGGCCGCCGCCTACTTCGTGGTCCGCGAGGCACTGGCCAACGTGGCCCGGCACAGCGGTGCGCGGCGCGCACGCGTGCGTGCGGAGCACCGGGGCGGGCGGCTGCTCGTCCTGGAGGTGACCGACGACGGCCGCGGCGGCGCCGACAGCGCCCGCGGCACCGGCCTCACCGGTCTCGCGGACCGGGTGTCGGTGCTGGATGGAAGACTGACCCTGACCAGCCCGCCGGGCGGACCGACCCTGCTGCGTGTGGAGATCCCTTGCGAGCCGAGCCCGCCGAGCCCGCCGAACCAGCCGAGTCAGTCGGGGCCGCCGAGCGAGTCGAAGGAGCGGACGGGAACGGCCGCCGGGGCCTCCGCGTAGTCCTCGCCGAGGACGGCGTCCTGCTGCGCGACGGCCTGACGACGCTGCTCACCCGCTTCGGGCACGAGGTCGTGGCGGCGGTGGGCGACGCGCCGGGTCTGCTCGAGGCGGTCGCCCACCACGCGCCCGACATCGTCGTGACCGACGTCCGCATGCCGCCCGCCTTCCAGGACGAGGGGCTGAGGGCGGCGGTCCTGCTGCGCGCGGAGCGGCCCGCACTGCCGGTGCTCGTCCTCAGCCAGTACGTGCAGCGGGCGTACGCGGCCGAACTCCTCGACTCCGGCGACGGCACCGGCGTCGGCTATCTGCTCAAGGACCGGGTGGGCCAGGTGGAGGAGTTCGTCGACGCGCTGCGCGAGGTCGCGGCCGGCGGCACGGTCGTCGACCCGGAGGTCGTACGGCAACTGCTGCGCCGGCGCCGGGACCCGCTGGCCCGGCTCACCCCACGCGAGCGGGAGGTGCTGGCGCTGGTGGCGGAGGGGCGGTCCAACGGTGCGATAGCCCGTCAGCTGGTGGTGTCGGAGGCGGCCGTCGGCAAGCACATCGGGGGCATCCTCACCAAGCTGGACCTGCCCCCGGCCGACGACACCCACCGCCGCGTCCTGGCGGTGCTCGCCTACCTCAGAAGCTGAGGTTCTCCCGGAGCCGGGCGGTTTCCGGAGCCGGGGCTCCTTCGGAGCCGAGGTTGCTCAGAGGCCGAGCGGCTTGGCGTAGCACCGGCTGTTCTCGTACTCCCTGTAGTAGCCGAACTTCGCGCACGGCGCGTATCCGCTGGAGGTGTACAGCGCGATGGCCTCGGGTTGCTCGGTGCCGGTCTCCAGGACCATCCGGACGCGGCCGGCCGCTCGCGCGTCCTCCTCCAGCGCGGTGAGTATCCGCCGGGCCAGTCCTCTGCCCCGCATCTCCCGGATCACGAACATCCGCTTGAGTTCGGCGTCGCCGTCCTCGTGCCCCTCGCCGTCGTCGTCCTGGCTGCGCCAGCCGCCCGTGGCCACCGGCCGGTCCAGCTCGTCGTACGCGATGAGGTAGACCCCGCGCGGCCGCCGGAAGTCGGACGGCTCCAGGACGGTGGCGTCACCGCCGTCGCCGTAGCGCTCGTGGTACTCGGCCTGGACCTCGTCGTTCAGCTTGACGGCGTCGGGGTGGTCGAAGGCGACCGGGCGTATATTCATGCTGCTCACAGTAGTTGTATGCACAATCCTGGAAAAGTCGATTCTGGACCCGGTCCAGTGTGCCGGTATCCGCCGGAGGGCGGAGTTCGGAGGTCGCAGGGCGCAGGCCCGCGCGGGACCGGGCCTGTATCGTGCCGGGGTGCTGACCGTGACCTCCGTGAACGTGAATGGACTGCGTGCCGCCGCGAAGAAGGGCTTCGTGGAGTGGCTCGCCGACACCTCCGCCGACGTGCTGTGCCTCCAGGAGGTGCGTGCCGAGCCGGGGCAGTTGCCGGAGGCGGTCCGGGCCCCCGAGGGCTGGTTCGTCACCCACGCGCCGGCCGCCGCGAAGGGCCGCGCCGGTGTCTCCCTGTACAGCCGCCGTGAGCCGGACGCCGTCCGGATCGGCTTCGGCTCGTCCGAGTTCGACGGCAGCGGCCGTTACGTCGAGGCCGACCTGCCCGGTGTGACGATCGCCTCCCTCTACCTGCCCTCCGGTGAGGTCGGCACCGACCGGCAGGACGAGAAGGTCCGCTTCATGGGCGAGTTCCTGGCCCATCTCAAGGACCTGCGCGCCCGTGCCGCCGCCGACGGCCGCGAGGTCCTCGTGGTGGGCGACTGGAACATCGCCCACCAGCAGGCCGACCTGAAGAACTGGCGCTCCAACACCAAGAACTCGGGCTTCCTCCCGGAGGAGCGCGACTGGCTGACCCAGGTCTTCGCCCCGACGGACGGCGGCTACGTCGACGTCGTGCGGTCGCTGCACCCGGACGTGGAGGGGCCGTACACGTGGTGGTCGTACCGGGGGCGGGCCTTCGACAACGACTCGGGATGGCGCATCGACCTTCACGTCTCGACGCCCACCCTCGCGGGCAGGGCCGTCAAGGGGTTCGTGGAGCGGGCGGCCACACATGGCGAGCGCTGGTCGGACCACGCTCCGGTGACGGTGGTCTACGACCTTTAGGGCGCCCTGAAGGCGACCTCTGGTGTGACTTCCGGGGCGCCTTGGGGCGACGGCACGTACGACCTGGGTAGGACGGCGGCGCACCGTCAGGCGCGCCCTGGGGTGACCGCAAGCACGGCCGCGGTCGCCGTCGCGTGTCCTCAGGGCGACGGCCTGTACGACTTGGGTATGACCGCGATCACCACCGCAAGCGCGACCGCAAGCGCGACCGCCGTCGGGATCTCTAGGTCGACTTGTGCAGTCGTCGGTCCAGCGCGAGGGACAGTTCCGCCTCGACCACGCTGCGTGCCAGTGGGCGCAGCCGGGGCAGGTCGTCCTCGGTCGCGTGGCGCAGGATCAGGTCGGTGAAGAGGCCGGCGAGGGCGTCGGCGTGTTCGCGGACCCTGACGCCGGCCGCCAGCACCTCGGCGAGCGGGATGCCCTCGCGGACCAGGGCGGAGGAGACGTCCAGCAGGCGACGGCTGATGTGGACGATCTCGTCGCCGTCGGTTCCCAGGTAGCCGAGGTCCAGGGCGGCGGCGAGGTTCTCGGTGGTGACCTGGCCCTCGAAACGCGCGGCGAGTTCCTCGGGGGTCAGGCGGACCGGTTCCTCCTCGGTGGGGCCGCCGACGCCCAGGAGGTCGGCCACGCCGCGGCCGTGGTCGAGGGCGTCCGCCAGCTCCGCGATGCCGGTGAGGGTGTGGCCGCGTTCCAGCAGTGCCGCGATCGTGCGAAGGCGGGCCAGGTGATGGTCGTCGTACCAGGCGATACGGCCTTCACGGCGCGGTGGCGCGAGGAGTTTGCGCTCGCGGTAGAAGCGCAGGGTGCGCACCGTGATGCCGGCCTCCGCGGCCAGCTCCTCCGTTCGGTACTCCCGCTTGTCCGTCACGGGCGAAGCCTATGTTGTACCGTCGGTAACTTTCCCTCTCCCGGCCCCTACCCATCGGTACGGAGCTGCTCTACGCTCCCATTGCGCCAGTGTTCACTGGCAGAGTCCGTAGAGTCGCACGCACGGCTAGGAGGCGTCGGGATGACCGAACACGTACGGGTGGCGGTGATCGGGTCCGGTTTCGGTGGGCTGGGGGCGGCCGTGCGGCTGCGCCGCGAGGGGATCACCGACTTCGTCGTCCTGGAGCGGGCGGGCAGCGTCGGCGGCACCTGGCGGGACAACAGCTACCCGGGGTGCGCCTGTGACGTGCCCTCCCACCTGTACTCCTTCTCCTTCGCGCCCAACCCGGACTGGCCGCGCACCTTCTCCGGACAGGAGCACATCCGCGCCTATCTGGAGCATGTCGCGGACGTCTTCGGGCTCCGTCCGCATCTGCGGCTGGACTCCGAGGTGCTGCGGATGACGTGGGACGCGCAGGAGCTGCGCTGGGACATCGAGACCAGCGGCGGGCGGTACTTCGCCGATGTCGTCGTGTCGGCCACCGGGCCGCTGTCCGACCCGAAGATCCCGGAGATCCCCGGACTCGACACCTTCCCCGGCAAGGTCTTCCACTCGGCCCGCTGGGACCACGACCACGACCTCACCGGGCAGCGCGTCGCCATGGTCGGCACCGGCGCGTCCGCCATCCAGATCGTGCCCGCCGTACAGCCCGACGTCTCCCGGCTGACGCTCTTCCAGCGCACCCCGCCCTGGGTGATGCCCCGCATGGACCGGCCCATCAGCGGCGCGGAGCGCGCACTGCACCGCGCCGTGCCCTTCACCACCCAGCTGCGCCGCGGACTGCTCTGGGGCATCCGGGAACTCCAGGTCCAGGCGTTCACCAAGCACCCCAACCAGCTCGGACTCGTCGAGCGGCTCGCCAAGCAGAACATGGCCCGCGCCATCAAGGACCCGGCCCTGCGGGCCAGGCTCACCCCGGACTACCGCATCGGCTGCAAGCGGATCCTGCTGTCCAGCACCTACTATCCGGCCCTCGCCCAGCCCAATGTGGACGTCGTCGCGAGCGGGCTGAGCGAGATCCGCGGGTCCACGCTGGTCGCCGCCGACGGCAGCGAGGCCGAGGTCGACGCGATCGTCTTCGGCACCGGTTTCCACGTCACCGACATGCCGATCGCCGACCGGGTGGTGGGCGCCGAGGGGCGGACGCTCGCGGAGAGCTGGAAGGACGGCATGGAGGCCCTGCGCGGCGCCTCCGCCGCCGGCTTCCCCAACTGGATGACGATCATCGGCCCCAACACCGGCCTCGGGAACTCCTCCATGATCCTGATGATCGAGTCCCAGCTGAACTACATGGCCGACTACCTGCGCCAGCTCGACGTCCTCGGGGGGCGCGCGGCGCTGGACGCGCGGCCGAGCGCCGTGCACGCCTGGAACCGCCGGGTGCAGGACCGGATGAAGCGGACGGTGTGGAACACGGGCGGCTGCACCAGCTGGTACCTAGACGCGAGCGGCCGCAACACCACGATCTGGCCGGGCACCACGGCCGAGTTCCGGCGGGCCACCCGACGCGTCGACCTCGCGGAGTACGAGGTCCTGCGGGCGCCCGCCGTGCGCAGGGCCGCCGAGGAGCCGGACGAGGTGACGGCATGACGTCCTCCGCCCAGCCCTCCTCCGCCAAGCCCTCCTCCGCCCAGCCTTCCTCAGCCGAGTCCTCCTCCGGCAGTTCGTCCAGCACACCCTCCGGCAAGTCGTCGGACAAGGCCCCCGCCGAGCCCTCCGCCCACATCTCCGCCGAGGCCGCCTCCGCCGAAACCTCCGCCGAAACCTCCGCCGGGGCCTCGGCCGGGATCTCCCGTGTGCCTTCGCGGGAGCTCACCGCCGTCTCCGCCGACGGCACGCTCCTGCACGTCGAGGTCCACGGTCCCGAGACCGCGCCCGCCGTCGTCCTCGCCCACGGCTGGACCTGCTCGACCGCGTTCTGGGCGGCCCAGATCCGGGACCTGGCCGCCGATCACCGGGTCATCGCCTACGACCAGCGCGGCCACGGACGCACCTTGCCGAGCCAGGCGTGCAGCACCGACACCCTCGCCGACGACCTGGAAGCGGTCCTCGCCGCGACGCTCGCGCCCGGTGAGAAGGCGGTGATCGCCGGGCACTCCATGGGCGGCATGACGGTGCTGGCGGCGGCCGCCAGGGACGCCTTCCAGGAACACGCGGCGGCCGTCCTGCTGTGCAGCACCGGCGCCTCGGCCCTGGTCGCCGAGTCCACCGTCCTCCCCCTGCGGCCCGGCCCGTTGCGGACCTGGCTGACCCGGCACATCCTCGGGTCGAGGGCGCCCCTCGGACCGGTCACGCCGGTCGCCAAGCAGATCCTCAAGTACGCCACGATGGGCGCCGGTTCCGCCCCGCACATGGTGGACGCCTGCGCCCGCATCGTGCACGCCTGCCCGCGCAAGGTGCGGCACACCTGGTCGCACGTGCTGAACCTGCTCGACCTCGACCACGGCGTACGGGAGTTGCGGGTGCCCACGGCGGTGATCGTCGGCAGCGGCGACCGGCTCACCCCGCCGGTGCACTCCCGCCGGATCGCCGCAGCGCTCCCGCACTGCGTCGGCCTCACCGAACTGCCCGGCCTCGGCCATATGACGCCGGTCGAGGCGCCCGAACTGGTCACCGGCCGGATCCGGGAACTCGTCACCACATACGCACAGTTGAAGGAGGGCGCATGAGCAGGGTCAGTCTCGAAGGACAGGTCGCCGTCGTGACCGGGGCCGCGCGGGGCGTGGGGGAGCTGCTGGCCCGCAAGCTCTCCGCGCGCGGGGTGAAGGTCGCGCTGGTCGGCCTGGAGCCGGACGCGCTGAAGCAGGTCTCCGAGCGGCTGCACAGCGACAGCGACCACTGGTACGCCGACGTCACCGACCACGAGGCGATGGCCCGGGTCGCGGCGGAGGTGAAGGAGCGCTTCGGCAAGGTGGACATCGTGGTCGCCAACGCCGGTGTGGCCAACGGCGGTCCGTTCGCCGACTCCGACCCGCAGGCCTGGCGACGCGTCATCGAGGTCAACCTGATCGGCTCGGCGGTCACGGCCCGCGCCTTCCTGCCGCTGCTGCGGGAGAGCCGCGGCTACCTCCTCCAGATCGCCTCGCTCGCCGCGATCACCCCGGCGCCGATGATGACCGCGTACTGCGCGTCCAAGTCGGGCGTGGAGGCGTACGCGCACAGCCTGCGCGCCGAGGTCGGCCACCAGGGTGTCCGCGTCGGCGTCGGCTACCTGTCCTGGACCGACACCGACATGGTGCGGGGCGCCGATCAGGACGAGGTGATGCGGGAGTTGAGGCAGCGGCTGCCGTGGCCGTCGAACAAGACGTACCCGCTGGGGCCGGCCGTCGACCGGATCGTGGCCGGGATCGAACGGCGCTCGGCGCACGTGTACGGACAGTGGTGGCTGCGGGGGATGCAGGGGGTGCGCGGCTATCTGCCCGCGGTCGTCGGGACGGTGGGCCAGCGCGAGATGAAGCGGTTCGCGCCCCGGCTGCAGGGGATGCGGACGGGGCTGGTGGGCGCGGGCGGCTCCGCCGACGAACAGGCGAGGGCTACGCAGCGTAGTTGATCGACATGCGCACGGTGAGCGCCCGTGTGAGTCTGGTCGAGGCCCCACCAAGGGGCCCCAACCCCCCTCATCTCCCCACAGGAGTGAACCCACATGGGTATGAAGGACAAGTTCCAGGACCAGTCCGAGCAGTTCAAGCAGCAGGCCAAGCAGAAGGTCGGGCAGGCCAAGGAGCAGGCGCAGCAGCGCGGCAAGCAGCACCCGGGCGAGCGTCCGGGCGAGCGGTCCGGTGAGCGTCCCGGCGAGCGGCCCGGAGAGCGTTCGGGCCAGCGTCCCGGCGAGCGTTCGGGCCAGCGTCCCGGTCAGGACACGGAGCGTATGCGGCGCGACGACGACGACCGTATCGGCCAGGACTTCTAGCCGGACTCGGTCTGTGCGATGACGTGGGGCGCCCTCCCTTCCAGGAGGCCGCCCTGCCTCGTTCGCGAAGGACGTCGCGACGACCGTTGCGAAGGACGTCGTCGCGACGACCGGTGAGACGACGGCCGGTGACAGCGACGACCTCTAAACCCCGTGCCGGGGAGGCAGCCTGGGCCGGGAGCGGTCGGGGACGTCGTCGTAGGTCGGCGGGCTCGCCGGGGGGCGGCTGGTGAGGAGGTCCAGGGCCAGCCTTACGGCGTCGTCGAGTTGGGCGTGGCGGCCTTCGGCCCAGTCGAGCGGGGTGCGCAGCACCTCGAGGTCGGGGGTGACACCCCGGTTCTCCACGGACCAGCCGTACGCGTCGAACCAGGCCGCGTTCATCGGGACGGTGATGACGGTGCCGTCGCCGAGCTGGTGGCGGCCGGTCATGCCGACCACGCCGCCCCAGGTGCGCTGGCCGACCACCGGCCCCAGCTTCAGCAGCTTGAAGGCGGCCGTGATCATGTCGCCGTCCGAGGACGTGGCCTCGTCGGCCAGCGCCACCACCGGGCCCCTGGGCGCGTTCGAGGCGTACGACACCGGCTGGGCGTCGCGGGTGAGGTCCCAGCCCAGGATGGTGCGGGTCAGCTTCTCCACCACCAGCTCGCTGATGTGCCCGCCCGCGTTGCCGCGCACGTCCACGAGCAGTGCGGGCCTGGACACCTCCATCCGCAGGTCGCGGTTGAACTGGGCCCAGCCCGAGCCGCCCATGTCGGGGATGTGCAGATAGCCGCACCGGCCACCGCTCAACTCGTGTACCACGGCCCGCCGTTTGGCCACCCAGTCCTGGTAGCGCAGCGGGCGTTCGTCGATGAGCGGCACCACGGCCACCCGGCGCGGACGGCCCGAACCGCCTTCGGCCGAGGTGAAGGTGAGTTCCACCGTGGTGCCGCCCGCGCCGGCGAGGAGCGGATACGGGCCGGTCACCGGGTCGACCTGCCGTCCGTCCACGTGCGTGAGGACCGCCCCGTCCCGGATCCCGGTCCCGGCCAGCGGGGAACGCGCCTTGGAGTCGGACGAGTCGCCGGGCAGGATCCGCCGGACCGTCCAACCGGCTTCCCGGCGTACGAGGTTGGCGCCCAGCAGGCCCTGGAGGCGCTGGTAGTGCGGCGGGCCCTCGTTGCGGCGGGCGGCGGTGACGTACGCGTGGGACGTGCCCAGCTCGCCCAGCACCTCACGCAGCAGGTCCGCGAACTCGTCGGGTGACGCGACCCGTTCGACCAGCGGCCGGTACTGGTCGAGGACCGCGTCCCAGTCGATGCCGCACATCCCCGGGTCCCAGAAGTAGGCGCGGATCAGCCGCCCGGCCTCCTCGTACGACTGACGCCACTCGGCGCCCGGGTCCACCTCGTGCAGGATGCGCCGCAGGTCGATCCAGACGGTGGAGTCCAGGTCGCCGGACTCGGCCGACGGCACCGCCCGCAGGTCGCCCTCGTCGACCACGACCAGCCGGGAGCCGTCCCCGCTGAGCGCGAACCAGTCCAGGTGGTCGACGAGTTCGGACTTCTTCGCCTTGCTGATGTTGAAGTACTCGAGTGTCGGCCGCCCGCTGGTGTCGTCCGGGTTCGCGAAGGTCTCGCCCAGCGCCCCCGAGATCGGCCAGCGCAGCCACACCAGTCCGCCGCCCGCCACCGGGTACAGCGCCGAGTACTTGGACGCCGGCACCGGGAAGGGCGTGACGCGGCTCTCCAGGCCCTCGATCTCGACGGTCACGGCTCCGTCGCCGCCCTCGTCGTCCGTCACCGGGTCCAGGCCTCCTGCGGCGGGCCGTCCCTCCGGGGTCAGGGCGAAGGGGGAAGGGGTCGCCGACGACAGCGGCACCAGGTAGGGGCGGCAGCCCAGCGGGAAGGAGAGGTCTCCGGTGTGCACGTCGTACACCGGGTCGAAGCCGCGCCAGGAGAGGAAGGCCAGATAGCGGCCGTCCCGGGTGAAGACCGGGTTCTCGTCCTCGAACCGGCCGTTGGTGACGTCGACGATGAGCCGGTCCTTGATGCGGGCCATCTTGATCTGCCGCAGGGACCGGCCGATCCCCGGATGCGACCAGGTCAGCCAGCTCCCGTCGGGGGAGAAGGCCAGGTCCCGCACGGGTCCGTTGACCGACGAGATCAGCTCGGTGACCGCGCCGTCCGCTTCCGCGCCGTCCGGCTCCGTGCCGTCCGGCTCCGTGCCGTCCGGCTCCGCGCCGCCCAGATCCGTACCGTCCGGGTCCTCGGCGCCCGTGTCGTCGGACCTGGTGATGTCGTCGTCGGACGTGGCGAGGTCGTCGGACATGGCGAGGTCGTCGGACACGGTGATGAGGAGCAGCCGTCCGTCGTGCGCGGCGACGGCGAGCCGCTCGCCGTCGGGGTCGGAGACCATCTCCAGCACCCGCCCGAGCCGCCCGGAGGCCAGCCTGCGGGGCGCGCGGTCGCCGGTGGCCCGGGGCAGATGGGCGATCTCGACGGCGTCCTCGCCCTCCGCGTCCGTCACATAGGCGACCTGGCCGCCCGAGCCGAGCATCTCCGGCAGCCGCACCCGTACCCCGGGGGTGTCGGTGATCGTCCGGGCGGGGCCGTCCCGGTGCGTCAGCCAGTACAGGCTGCCGCGTACGACGACGGCGCTCGCCCGTCCCGTCTCGTCGACGGAGATGCCGTCCACGTGCTGCGCGGCCGGGATCTGGTAGGGCCGCCGCCCCGCGCGCGGTCCGCTGAGCCGCACGTCGATCCGGCGCGGCCCGGAGTCGGCGGCGAGGTCGTCGACGATCCACAGGTCGCCGGCGCACTGGTACACCACCCGCGTGCCGTCGCTGGAGGCGTGCCGGGCGTAGAAGGCGTCGTGGTCGGTGTGCCGGCGCAGGTCGGAGCCGTCGTGGGCGCAGGAGTAGAGGTTGCCGACGCCTTCGTGGTCGGAGAGGAAGGCGATCCGTCCGCCGACGAAGAGGGGGGAGTGCAGATGACCGTCGAGGTCTGCCAGGAGCCGCTGCCCGTGCAGCCACAGGCGGCCCGTCGCCCCGCCCCGGTAGCGCTTCCAGGCGGCGGGTTCGTGCGGTGGGGTACCGGTGAGCAGGAGGGTTTTGCGTTCGCCGGCGATGTCGGCGGTCTGCAGGTCGCAGACCGGGCCCCAGGGGAGCTTGCGGCCGGGTGCGCCGTCGGTGGGGACCTTGTAGGCCCAGGTGAAGTAGGAGAAGGGCTCGCCGTGGGAGGCGACGGCGAGGATGTCGGTGTACCCGTCCTGGTCGGGGGGCGTCCAGCCGCAGACCTGGGTGTCGGAGCTGCCCCAGTACGTCAGCCGCCGTCCCGGTCCGCTGTCCACGGGCACCAGATGGATCTCCGGGACGAGACTGCGCCAGCTCGTGTACGCGATCAGGGTCCCGTCGGGGGAGAACCGGGGGTGTCCGGCCTTCGTGCGGTCGACGGTGAGCCGCCAGGCGCGGCCGGGGCCGGTCAGGGAGGCCAGCCAGAGATCGTCCTCGGCCACGAAGCACAGCAGGTCACCACTGAGGTGGGGCAGACGCAGATAGCTCACCTCCCCATGCTTTTCCGGCGAATGGGGCCGGGCAACTTATGCGCTTGCTTTATGCGCCCTTCACGTTCGTGAGCCAGCACACGTACGAAACGGTTTCGTTTCGCTGTTCCTCGGGGTATCTTCATGGTGTACGAGACGAGTAGGGACGACGGAGCCGGAAGGTGAGTGACATGACTGAGATCGCAACGACGCGTCGCAGTCGCATCACGCCCGAGCGCGAGGCCGAGCTGTACCGGGCCGTGCTCGACCTGCTCCGCGAGGTCGGCTACGACGCCCTCACCATGGACGCCGTCGCCACCCGCACCCGATCCAGCAAGGCGACGCTCTACCGCCAGTGGGGCGGCAAGGCCGAGCTGGTGGCGAAGGCGGTGCGGCACGACAAGCCGGGCGCCTCCGCCGGCGGCGTCGACACCGGATCGCTCCGGGGCGACCTGCATGCCCTCACGATGCGTTCGGACGACTGCGAGATGGAGCAGAACTCCGCGCTGATGCGAGGACTGGCCATGGCGATCCATGGCAGCCCGGACCTTCTGAGGGCGTTCAAGGAACACCTCGTCGAGCCGGAGATGGCGGAGTTCCGCAACGTGCTCCAGCGGGCGATCGACCGGGGCGAGGTCCGTGCGGACAACCCCGCGCTCGACTACGTGCCGCACATGATGATCGGCGCGTTCGCCGCCCGCACCATGCTCGACGAACAACCGCCGACGCAGGCCTTCCTCCTCTCGTACATCGACGCCGTGGTCCTCCCTGCCCTCGGCGTCTCCACCACCTGACCGTCCCCACGGTCCGCCCACCCTGACGTCACCGCTCACGTCGTCGGGCCGATCACCCCTGCTCTCCCCGCCGGGTTGGTCAACCCTGCCCTTGGGGCCTGCGGCCCCACACCACGACCTGACCGGGAGTACGCCTCCGTGGCCACGTTCCTTTACAAACTCGGCCGTCTCGCCTTCAGGCGACGCCACTTCGTCGCCCTGATATGGGTGGCCCTGCTGACCCTGGCCGGTGTCGGCGCCGCCTCGGCGCCCGCCGCCGGCACGACCTCCTTCTCCATCCCCGGCGTCGAGGCCCAGAAGGCCTTCGACCTGCTGGAACAGCGCTTCCCCGGAGCCAGTGCCGACGGCGGGACCGGGCGCATCGTCTTCAAGGCGCCCGAGGGCCAGAAGATGACGGACGCCGCCAACAAGGCGACGGTCGAGAAGACCGTCAACGCTCTCGGCGACGGCTCCGAGGTCGTCTCGGTCACCGACCCGTTCACGACGAACGCCGTCAGCAAGGACGGGACGGTCGCCTACACGTCGGTGAAGTACGACGCCCCCGGCATGGAGCTGAAGGACTCGACCAGGGACGCCCTGGAGAAGGCCGGGGACGACGCCCGGGCGACCGGACTGACCGTCGACGTCGGAGGTGACGCCCTCCAGGCCGGCGCCGAGCCGGGCGCGATCGGCGAGGTCATCGGTCTCGCGATCGCCGCCGTGGTCCTCGTCATCACCCTGGGCTCGCTGGTCGCCGCCGGACTGCCGCTGCTGACGGCGATCATCGGTGTCGGCATCGGCGTCTCCACCATCACCGCCCTCGCCAAGGCGCTCGACCTCGGCGACACCACCTCCACCCTCGCGTTGATGATCGGCCTCGCGGTCGGCATCGACTACGCGCTGTTCATCGTCTCCCGCTACCGGAGCGAGCTGGCCGAGGGCCGCGACCGCGAGGAGGCGGTCGGCCGCGCCACCGGCACCGCCGGCTCGGCGGTGGTCTTCGCCGGGCTCACGGTCGTGATCGCCCTGGCGGGCCTCGCGGTCGTCAACGTGCCGATGCTGACCAAGATGGGCCTCGCGGCGGCGGGCACGGTCGTGGTGGCCGTCCTCATCGCGCTGACCATGATCCCCGCGCTGCTCGGCTACGCCGGCAAGCGGGTCAGGGCCACGGGCGACAAGCGCAGGTCGACCGGTGACAAGACCGGTGCCGGCACCGGTGAGAAGGGCAAGCAGGCCAAGCAGGCCAAGCCCGGTCCGGGGGTCCGCTGGGCGAGCTTCGTCATCCGCCGTCCGGCCGCCGTGCTGCTGCTCGGCGTGGTCGGGCTGGGCGCGATCGCCGTCCCCGCCACCCAGCTGGAGCTGGGCCTGCCCGACGACGGCTCGCAGCCGACGTCCACGACGCAGCGCCGGGCGTACGACCTGCTGTCGGAGGGCTTCGGGCCCGGCTTCAACGGACCCCTGATGATCGTGGTCGACGCCAAGAACAGCGACGACCCCAAGGCGGCGGCCACCAGCGTGACCGACGGGATCAAGGACCTCCAGGACGTCGCGACGGTCACCCCGGCGATGTTCAACAAGGCCGGCGACACCGCCACGATCACCGTGATCCCGGGCTCCAAGCCGTCCTCGACCCAGACCGAGGACCTGGTGCACGCCATCCGTGGCCAGGGCGCCGACGTCAGGGCCGACACCGGCGCGCAGGTACTGGTCACCGGCACCACCGCCATGAACATCGACTTCTCGCAGAAGCTCAACGACGCGCTGATCCCGTACCTGGGCCTGGTCGTCGGCCTGGCCTTCCTGCTGCTGATCGTGGTCTTCCGCTCCATCCTGGTCCCGCTGAAGGCGGCCCTCGGCTTCCTGCTCAGCGTGCTCGCCGCGCTCGGCGCCGTCGTCGCGGTCTTCCAGTGGGGCTGGCTCGGCGGCCTGATCGGCGTCGAGGAGACCGGCCCGATCATGTCGATGATGCCGATCTTCATGGTGGGCGTGGTCTTCGGCCTCGCGATGGACTACGAGGTGTTCCTCGTGACCCGGATGCGGGAGGCGTACGTCCACGGCGAGAGCCCGAGCCAGGCCATCGTCACCGGCTTCCGGCACAGCGCCAAGGTGGTGGCCGCCGCCGCGATCATCATGATGGCCGTCTTCGGCGGCTTCATCAGCTCCACCGAGTCGATGATCAAGATGATCGGCTTCGGCCTGGCGATCGCCGTCTTCTTCGACGCGTTCATCGTGCGCATGGCGATCGTGCCGGCGGTGCTGGCGCTGCTCGGCAAGAAGGCCTGGTGGCTGCCGAAGTGGCTGGACCGCGCCCTGCCCAACGTGGACGTCGAGGGCGAGGGCCTGAAGACCCAGGCCGACGCCGCCTCGTCCCGTGACGGCGACGAGGACCGGGAACTGGTGCGCGCCTGACGTACCGGTCCACCGCACAAGACCGCCGGTGAGGGTTCCGTGGGGACGGGGCGCCCTCACCGGCTTCTTTTCGCGGTCTGCCACCGGCCTGCCACCGGTCGGCCGAGGCCGTCGTCTACGGTGTCCGGGTGGCTCACCGCATCGGCGCTCTGATCTCGTCCTTCGGCGTTCTGGTCAGCGTATTGCTGCTCGTCCTCGCCGTCCGTGAGTACCGCGACGGGGCATCCGCGCTGTGGATCGGGGCCGGAGCCGCGATCCTGCTCAGCGCTTCGTGCGTGCTCGCGCGGGACGTACGACGGCTCCGCGCGGGCCCGGCGTCGTGAGACGGGACAACTCGCTCGCCTGCCCCGTACACGCACCGCTAGCGTGCCGTGCATGACGACGACAGTTGCGCATCCCCGATTCGCCGAGGCACTGCACGACCTGGGCCTCGACCAGCTGCACGCCCGGGTCCGCCGGTTCCCCGAGGCGACCAGGACCGCCGCCGAGGCCGCCGCCGCGATCGGGTGTGAGCTGAGCCAGATCTGCAAGTCGCTGATCTTCGCCGCGGACGGGGTGCCCGTGCTGGTGCTGATGGACGGCGCCTCGCGCGTCGACGTGGAGCTGGTGCGCCGGGAACTCGGCGTGGCGAAGGTGACCCGGGCCGCCGCCGACGTCGTACGGGAGACCACCGGGTACGCGATCGGGGGTGTACCGCCCTTCGGGCACCGGACGCGGACGCGGGTGCTGGCCGATCGCAACCTCCTCGCGCACGACGTCGTGTGGGCCGCCGCCGGGAACCCGCACGTCGTCTTCCCCATCGCGCCCCAGGACCTCGTAGAGAAAGCCGACGCGACCCTCGTGGACGTGCGCGAGCGCACGGCGTGACCCCGCTGGTCACCGCGGCCGTCCTGGTCGCCGCGATCACCCACGCCAGCTGGAACGCCATCGCCCACCGGATCACCGACAAACTCGTCGGGTTCACGCTGATCGCCGGCGGAGGCATGCTCATCGGGCTCGCGCTCGTGCCCTTCACCGCGTTCCCGGCGGCCCGCGCGTGGCCGTACCTGCTGTCCTCCGCTCTCATCCACATCGCGTACTACGTGCTGCTGATGCGGTCGTTCCGGCTCGGCGACTTCGGGCAGGCCTACCCCATCGCGCGCGGCTCCGCGCCGCTCGTCGTCACCGTCCTCGCCGCCGTCTTCGCACACGAGGTGCCGGACGGCTGGGCGGCCGCCGGAGTCGCGCTGTCCTGCGCGGGGCTGACCGGCGTCGCCCTCTGGGGGCTGCGCGGCCGACGGCCCCACTGGGCGGCGATCGGCGCCGCGCTGGCGACCGGGCTGACCATCGCCACGTACACCGTCGTCGACGGACTGGGCGTCCGCGCCTCCGGGTCCTCCCTGGGGTACATCGCCTGGCTGATGGCCGTACAAGGGGTCTTCATCCCGGCGTACGCGGTCCACCGCTGGCGCGGGGAGACCCTCGGCGTGCTCCGCCCCTACGCCGCCCTGGGCCTGCTCGGCTCCGCGCTGTCCGTCCTCGCGTACGCCCTCGTCCTGTGGGCGCAGACCCGCGCCGAACTGGCGCCGATCGCCGCGTTGCGCGAGTCGTCGATCATCGTCGGAGCGGCCATCGGCGCGGTGGTCTTCAAGGAGCGGTTCGGCGCGCCCCGGCTCGTGGCAGCCGGACTCCTCGTCGTCGGTATCGGCCTGATGCTGCACACGGGCTGACCCGCTCGCCCACTCCTCCGCCCGCCCGTCCGTCCGCTGTTCCGTGCTTCCGTCGTCCGGTGCCCGGCTGGTCAGGGTGAAGTCATGCCCGGGACAACGGCGTTCGGCCCTGACGATCTCGACTCCTACCTGAGGAGGATCGGCTGGGAGGGGGAACGCCGTGCCGACGCGGCGACCCTGCGGGGTTGCACCAGGCACGGCTGCTGCCCCGCCGAAACCCACGTCGGCCAGGTACGGCTGCGGATCGCCCCGACGGAACGCGGCTGCTGCCCTGAGCCGACTGGGTGCGTTCGTCCGTTCTCGGGAGCACCCTGGAAGGAGAGTCCCGGAGGTGACCTCATGACCACTATGCACACCACTGTCGGATGGCATGTCGAGCTGGAGTTCGAGGAGGACGGTCGGCACACGCGCGCGGTGGCGCTGGTACGCCTGCCCGACGGGACCGAGATCAAGACCCACGGCCATGCCACCCGGCACAACGTGGACGTCGACCAGCCACGGGTCGGCGAGGAGATAGCCGGTGCCCGCGCCCTCAACGAGATCGCCATGCAGCTGCTGACCAAGGCCCATGTGGAGATCGACGACGACTCGGGCCACAGGTCTCACTCGATCAACGTGTGAGATGCGTGAAGCGGGCGAGGCATGCGATACGCGTGCGATGGGCGCGAGGCCCGTAAGACGCGTGTGACGCGACGCCCGTAAGACGCGTGTGAGACGTGTGGGCGTCAGCGCTCGGCGGCCAGGGCCGTCCGCAGCGCTCGCAGCAGTGACTGCGCGCGCGGGTCCGCCGTCACGCTCGTCCGGAAGCCGTTGGTGACATAGCCGAAGGCGACGCCGGACTCGGGGTCGGCGAGACCGAGTGCGCCCCCGCGGCCCGGGTGGCCGAAGGAGGTGGGGGACAGCAGTGGGGACGCGGCTCCGTGCAGCATGGGGCCGAGGCCGAACCGGGTGTTGACGACGAGCACCCGGTCGGGGCCCGAGGACTGCTCGCCGCGGGCCAGTTCCACCGTCTCCGGACGCAGCAGCCGCACCCCGCCCGCCACCTCGCCGATCAGCGACGCGTAGAAGCGGGCCAGGCCGTCGGCGGTGGCGATGCCGTTGGAGGCGGGGAGCGCCGCCGCCCGGTAGGCGGGGTCGTTCTCGTCGGGCATCGGGGTGATCGCGGCGAAGGCGCGGCGGGTGAGGGAGGCGGGATCGGCGTAGGCGGCGGTGACGGCCGGCTTGGGCCGGGTCTTCAGCGCCCCGCTCGGCGCGGGCGCGTCCACCTGCCCCACGCGCCCCACCCGCGCGCGCTGCGCCCGTGGCAGCCCGAGCCACAGGTCTGCCCGCACCGGGCCGGCGATCTCGTCGGCGATCCACTCGCCGATGGTCCGACCGGTGATCCGCCGCACCAGCTCGCCGGTCAGCCAGCTGTACGTCTGCGCGTGGTACCCGTGGTCCGTTCCGGGCTCCCAGGCCGGCGCCTGCGCCGCCACCGCCGCCGCGCCGAGGTCTGGGTCGGCGGCCTCGGCGGGTGTCAGCGGCCGGTCCAGCACGGGGACGCCCGCGCGGTGCGCGAGCAGGTGCCGGACGAGCGTCCGCTCCTTGCCCGCCGCCTTGTACTGCGGCCAGTACGCCCCCACGGGCGCGTCCAGGTCCAGTTCCCCGCGCTGGTGCAGCAGCAGGAGCGCGACGGCGGCGACGCCCTTGGTCGCCGACCGCACGATCTGCGCGGTGCCCTGTTCCCAGGGCGCCCCGCCGGCCGCACCGACCGCGCCGTCGACGTCCCGCGTGCCACCCCACAGGTCGACGACCTTGTGCCCGTCCCGGTAGACGGCCACCGCCGCGCCCCGGTCCCCGAGCACCTCGAAGTTCCGTACGAACGCCTCCCGGACCGGCTCGAAGCCCTCGGCCACCGCACCGCTCACGTTCACGCCCGCACGCCCTCTCGGAGATCGCCTTCGACTCCCGGGGGAACACCCCTGGCCAGCCTGCGATTCCTTCGTTTCACTAGCCGAGAATGATCGTTACATCGATGTTGCCGCGGGTGGCGTTCGAGTACGGGCACACCTGGTGCGCCGCGTCGACCAGCTTCCCGGCGAGTTCCGGGTCGAGAACGGGGAGCGAGACGCTGAGCGCGACGGCGAGCCCGTAACCCTTGGTCTTGTTGGGGCCGATCCCGACCTTCGCCGCCACCGTGGACCCGGTGAGGTCGAAGCCGGCGCGGTTGCCGACGAGGATCAGCGCGTTGTGGAAGCAGGAGCTGTAACCGGCGGCGAAGAGCTGTTCCGGGTTGGTGCCGTTGCCGTCGCCGCCCAGCTCCGGCGGCATCGCCACCTTCAGCTCGATCTGGCCGTCCTGGCTGGTCACGTATCCGTCGCGGCCGCCGTGCGCGGTTGCCTCGGCGACGTATGCGATCTTCGTCGGACGGGTGTCGACGGTGTCGACGGTGTCGACGGCGCTGCCTTCGGTCACGGCGGGACCTCCCCCGGGAACTTGCCCAATAACCTTGCCCAATTACATCGTGCACAAGGTACCGGCTGGTAGGTAGGCGCTCGCTTGCCAGGGGGGTCGTAACCGTGGGTAACTCCAGGCGTGGGGCGACCGCCGGGCCGTCGCCCGGCAGCCGTGTCGCCATCGCGGAGCAGCCGTGAGGCTCAGTCGGATCCAATCCGGATCCAGTCGGATCCGGATTCAGTCGGATCCGGATTCAGGCGCACTCAGCGGGTGCGGTCCGCCGCGCCCTGTGCCCGTTCCGCGAGCTCCCACAGCTCCTCACGCAGCCGCGTGACCTCAGCCGTCCCGAGCCCCGTCGTCGCGAGCAGGGAGGCGGGCACGCGCTCCGCGCGCCCCTTCAGTTCCTCCCCGCGTCCGGTACACGCGACGAGCACCGAGCGCTCGTCCCGCGCCGAGCGCTCCCGGCGCACCAGCCCCGCCGTCTCCAGCCGCTTCAGCAGCGGCGACATCGTGCCGTAGTCGAGGCGCAGGGCCGACGCCAGCTCCTTGACGGTCGTCTCACCGCGCTCCCACAGGACAAGCAGCACGAGGTACTGGGGGTAGGTGAGCCCCAGTTCGTCCAGGAGCGGCCGGTAGGCGGCGGTCACCGCCCGCTGGGCCGCGTACAGCGCGAAGCACAGCTGCTCGTCGAGGAGCGGCGTGCCGTCGGCGGTCGGTGCCTCGTTCGTCACGCGCCCATTGTTCACGCGCCCATTGTTCACGCGCCCATTGTCGCGGAGCGCGGGTCGAACCCGAAGGGCAACTCCAGGCGATGGGCGCGCATGAGGGCGTCGTCGGCGAGCAGGTCGCCGGTCCGGCCGTCCGCGGCGATCACGCCCTCGCTCAGGATGAGCGCGCGCGGGCACAGCTCCAGGGCGTACGGCAGGTCGTGCGTGACCATGAGCGCGGTGACGTCCAGCGACCGCAGGATGTCGGCCAGTTCACGGCGCGAGGCCGGGTCGAGGTTGGAGGACGGCTCGTCCAGGACGAGGATCTCCGGTTCCATCGCGAGCACCGTCGCGACGGCCACCCGGCGGCGCTGGCCGAAGGACAGGTGGTGCGGCGGGCGGTTCTTGAACTCCGCCATGCCGACCTGTTCGAGGGCGTGGTCGACCCGCGCCTCCAGGGCGGCCCCCTTCAGCCCGGCGGCGGCCGGCCCGAACGCCACGTCCTCACGGACCGTCGGCATGAACAGCTGGTCGTCCGGGTCCTGGAAGACGATGCCGACCTTGCGGCGGATCTCGGCCATGTGCTGCTTGCCGACGGGCAGTCCGGCCACCGTCACGGTGCCCGCGCCGCCGGTCAGGATGCCGTTGAGATGCAGCACGAGGGTCGTCTTGCCGGCGCCGTTGGGGCCGAGCAGCGCGACCCGCTCGCCTCGCGCGACGGAGAAGTCCACGCCGAACAGCGCCTGGTGGCCGTCGGGATAGGCGAAGGCCAGCCCGGCCACTTCCAGGGAGGGCGAGGGCGTCACGGAAGGCGTCACGGCGTCAGTCACAGGGACCATCCCAACACGCAGACCAGAAGAGCGACGAACGGGAGGGTCAGTGCGTACGACCACTGCGCCCGTGACGCGGTCACCTCGTCGATCACCGGCATCGAACCGGCGTACCCCCGGCTGATCATGGCCAGATGCACGCGTTCGCCGCGCTCGTAGGAGCGGATGAACAGCGCGCCCGCCGACTTCGCGAGCACCCCCCAGTGCCGTATGCCGCGCGCCTCGAACCCGCGCGACTCGCGGGCGATCCGCATGCGCCGCATCTCGTCCGTGATGACGTCGCCGTAGCGGATCATGAAGGAGGCGATCTGCACGAGCAGCGGGGGCAGCCGCAGGCGCTGGAGGCCGAGGAGCAGTTCACGCAGCTCGGTGGTGGACGCCAGCAGTACGGAGGCGGCGACGCCCAGGGTGCCCTTCGCGAGGACGTTCCAGGCGCCCCACAGGCCGTTGACGCTGAGCGACAGGCCGAGGACGTCCACCCGCTCGCCCTCCGCCACGAACGGCATCAGTACCGCGAACGCGACGAACGGCACCTCGATCAGAAGCCGTTTGAGCAGGAAACCGGCGGGCACGCGCGCGTGGCGTGCGACGAGGGCCAGCAGGACCGCGTACAGGCCGAACGCCCACATCGCCTCCCGCGGCGTCGACACCACGACCACCACGAAGGCGAGGACGGCGGCGAGTTTGGTGTGCGGCGGCAGGCCGTGCACGGGCGAGTGCCCGTGCCGGTAGAGCCGGTGTGCGTGTCCCGCGCCCATGACGTCAGACGTTCTCTACGGCCGTCGGTGACACGTCGTCGCCCGTCCGGCGCCTGCGCACCGCCCAGAACACCGCGCTGCCCGCGACGACGGTCGTGCCGACGCCGATCACGCCCGCGAGGCCACCGGACAGACGGGCGTTGGTCACGTCCTCGACGCCGTAGTCGGCGAGGGGGGAGTCGGCGGACGCGTGCTCCTCGGCCTTCTTGTCGATGCCCTTGTCTGCGGCGACCTTCTCCAGGCCGTCGGGGTTCGCGGAGGCGTAGAAGCTGACGAAGCCGGCCAGGACGAGAGAGGTGACCAGGCCCGTCACCCACAGCGTGCGCCGCGAGGTGCGCGCCGCCACGGGTGTGCGCGCGCCGGCCGGCGTCTCCTCGGCCGTCGGGGCGTCGACGAGTTCGCCGTGCACCCGCAGCCGGAGCTTCTGCCGCAGATCGCGCGCGCCGTGGACGAGATCCGGCCGGACGGCGACGACGGCGCCCACGGTCAGCGCGGTGATCACGGCCTCGCCGATGCCGATCAGCACATGCACGCCGATCATCGCGGTCGCCACCTTGCCGATCGACACGTCGGTGGTGCCGCCGATCCAGTAGATGAGCGTGAAGGCGACGGCGGCGGCGGGCACGGACAGCACGGCGGCGACGAAGGACGCGGCCGTGACGGCCCGGCGGCCGCGCGGCAGCACCTTCACCAGGCCGCGGAAGACGGCGTACGCCACGACGGTCGTCACGATCGCCATGTCGGTGATGTTCACGCCGAGCGCGGTCAGACCGCCGTCGGCGAAGAGGATGCCCTGCATCAGCAGGACCACGGACACGCACAGGACCCCTGTGAAGGGGCCCACGAGTATCGCGGCGAGCGCGCCGCCGAGCAGGTGGCCGCTGGTCCCCGCGGCGACCGGGAAGTTCAGCATCTGCACGGCGAAGATGAACGCCGCCACCAGGCCGGCCAGCGGCGCGGTCCGGTCGTCCAGCTCGCGGCGCGCGCCGCGCAGGCTCACGGCGATGGCGCCGGCGGCGACGACCGCGGTCACGGCGGAGGTCGGGGCGTTGATGAATCCGTCGGGTACGTGCACCCGACGATGATAGTGGCTTAATGCGAACGGTTCGCAAGAGCGAGAAGATTGTCTCTTCGGGCTTGCGGGTTCGCGGGTTCGTGGGGGCGCGCCTGGCCCGCCTGGCTCGCGGCGACCCCGTGACGGGGTCATGCCGAATCCGTGTATCGCACATGTGAGATACGCCTGCGCGGAAGGGCGCAATCCGCAAAATATGCGACATTGGAAGGGGAGTGGACGCACAGCTTCCGCACAGGTCACGCTGCGTGAGAGGGTCGGCCGATGTCCGTAGTCGAACAGTACGCGCGAGCCCACATCGTCACCGACGCCGATCTGGCCGAGGAAGAACGCACTGCCGTACCCGTCGTCCTGCGCTACGACCCCGAGGACCCCCGGTCGGTCCGCGTCGGGCTGCCCGACCGGCGGGAGTGGACGTTCTCCCGCACCCTGCTGGAACAGGGGCTGCGCGCCCCGACCGGGACCGGCGAGGTCCGGGTGTGGCCGTGCGGGCGCGTCCAGACCGTCGTGGAGTTCCACTCCCCGCACGGCGTCTCGGTCGTCCAGTTCGAGTCGAAGACGCTGCTGCGGTTCCTGCGCCGCACCTACATGGCGACGGCGCAGCAGCCCGTCACGCACTAGGCGGGCGTGCCGGGCCATGTACCGGCGGGCGTTGCGGACTGTGTTCCGACGGGAGTTCCGGCGGGTGTTGCGGTCGGGGTGTCAGTCGCCCAGGCGCAGCAGTGAGGCCACGATGGGTCCGGCCGTGTCGCCGCCGTGGCCGCCGGCCTGGACGACGCCCGCGGCCGCCAGATCGCCGCGGTAGGCGGTGAACCAGCCGTTGGGCTTGTCCTGGTTGTCGACCTCGGCCGAGCCCGTCTTGGCGCCGTAGTCGGGGCCCAGACCGGACATCGCCTCGGCGGCGGTGCCGGCCGCGGCGGTGTAGCTCATCAGCTCGCGCAGCTGCGACAGCGTGGACGGCGACATCGTGCGCGAGGCGGTCGCCAGCGTGCGGTCGTCCACGGACGGGGCGACCAGATACGGCTGGTGGAAGGCACCCGCCTTCACGGTGGAGGCGACCGACGCCATGTTCAGCGGGTTCATCCGCACCCCGCCCTGACCGATCAGCGACGCCGCCATCTGGGCCGCCGACTGCACCGGAACCGAGCCGTCGAAGGACGGCACGCCGATCGCCCAGTTGTTCATCGACAGGCCGAAGACCTGCTGCGCCTGCTTGGTCAGGCTGTCGTTGTCCAGGTCGGGCGCCTGGCTGATGAAGGCGGTGTTGCAGGAGCGCGCGAAGCTCGCCTTGAAGGTGCCGCGGGTGATCTGGAAGTCGTCGTCGTTGTGGAACTTCCAGCCGCCGTACGTGAACGTCTTGGGGCAGGGGTGCACCTTGTCCGCCGACGCCAGGTCCTTCTCGATGAGCAGCGACGAGGTGATGACCTTCATCGTGGAGCCGGGCGCGAGCGAGCCGTTGAACGCGGTGTTGAAGCCGTGGCTCGCGTTGGCCACCGCGAGGATCTCGCCCGTGGAGGGGCGCATCACGACGACCGACGAGCGCGCGGTCTTCGCCACCTGCTGCTCGGCGGCCGCCTGGAGGGTCGGGCTCAGCGTGGTCTTCACGGTGCCCGGAGTGCCCTTGCTGAGCTCCAGCAGCGTCTTGTCGGAGGCCTTCTTCGCCTTCGACGCCTTGCCGCGGACGACCTGGAGCTCCACGCCGGCCTTGCCGCCCGCCTTCTTGCCGTACTTCTCCCGCAGACCGTCCAGGACCGGCTCGAGGGAGGGGTACTCGGCGGCGGTGAGCTCGCCGCCCGCACTGTCGACGGCCTTGACCGGCGGGGTGCCGGACTCGCCGGTGACGAGCGTGTCGCCGTCCTGGAGGTCCGGGTGGACGACGGACGCGTGCCAGTCGACCCGCGCCTTGCCGTTCTCGGGGTCACGGACGACGGTGAGGGCGCTGGCGTACGTGAGCGGCTTGCTGACGCCCTTGTACTTCACCGTGCCCTTCACGGAGAACGGCACCTTGGCGCCGGCGGCCTTGCCCGCGGTGAAGGTGGCGCCCGTGACGTGGGCGTCCTTGGTGTAGCCGGTCAGGAGGGCGGTGGCGGCCGCCGGGTCGTCCGTGGCGGCGGCCGCCCCGGACACCTTGCCCTGCTGCCAGGCGGTCAGGAACCGGGCGGCCGTGGTCTTCGCCTCGGTCGCCGACGGCGCGTCGGCCCTGACCCGCGGCACCTGCGTGCCGTTGGCCGCGGCGGCCGAACCCTCGTCGGCCGCCGCTCCGCCCCCGTACAGCGCGTAGACGCCGATGCACGCCCCGCCGACCACGACGGCGATCATGCCGCCGGCGACGGCGGGCCGCCGCTTCTTGCGCCGCTCTTCGACACGCCTTCTCTTGCCCACTGCCAGATCCTCCGGATCCCCAGGGGCCTCCCCCCAGCCCCGCTGCCCTCGTTGCCCTCACTGACCCCAACGACGGCTACCACCCTAGAGTCCCGTCCTGTGAGGGGTGACGTCATGTGTGACGTCAGCCACCGTTCCGTCAGCCACCGTTCCGTCAGCCACCGTTCCGTCAGTCACCGTTCCGTCAGTCACCGGCCCGTCAGTCACCGTTCCGGCGGTCACCGGCCCGTCGGTCACCGTTCCCGCGGCCACCGTGACGTCGGTCACCGTCCCGCCGGCTCAGCCCGCCCGCAGCACGTCCACGACGACAGGGCCGGACGCGTCGACTCCGTGACCGCCGTCCTGGGTCATCGCGGCGGCCGCGACATCGCCCCGGTACCCCGTGAACCAGCTGTCCGACCTGTTCTGCCCGTCGACCTCGGCGGAGCCGGTCTTCGCACCGATCCGGCCGCTCAGTCCGGCCATCACCTCGGCCGCGGTGCCGCTGGTCGCGGTGCGGTTCATCATGGAGCGCAGTTGCTGCACGGTGCTCGACGACAGGCCACGCGCGCGTGCCGGTTCCCGGCCGTCGAGGCCGAGCGGCACGATCACCGGCTGCCGGAAGGTGCCCGTCATCGCGGTCGCCGTGACCGACGCCATGTTCAGCGGGTTCATCTGGACCTGGCCCTGACCGATCAGGCCGGCCGCGGTGTCCGGGCCGCCGGCGGCCGGCACGGAGCCGTCGAAGGACGGGATGCCGGTCTGCCAGTCGAGGCCGATCCCGAACCGGTCCCGGGCCTCGTTCGTCAGCGAGTCGACCTTCACCTCGTCCGCGAACTTCACGAACGCCGTGTTGCAGGAGCGGGCGAAGCTCTCGGCGAGGGTCGCGTTCTCGTTGGGCTTCATGCCCTTGATGTTCTGGAAGGTCTGGCTCTCGGAGACGGCCGAAGGCGGACACGGCGCGGGGCCGTTCGCGGTGGTCAGCCCGTTGTCGATGAGGGTGGCCGCGCTGACGATCTTCATGGTGGAGCCGGGCGCGACCTCTCCCAGGAACGCGGCGTTCCAGCCGTCCGTCCGGTTGTTGGCGACCGCCAGCACCTCGCCGGTGCTCGGCTTGACGGCCACCACCGACGACTGGTTGTACTTCTGCACCGCCTTCTCCGCGGCCGCCTGCACGTCTGCGCTGAGGGTGGTGGGCACCTTGCCCGCCTTGCCCTCGGCGAGAGTCAGCAGCGGGGTGTCGGCGGTGTCCTGGGCGGCGTGTCTGATCGCCAGCTCGACGCCCGCCGTCCCGCCCGCCTTGCTTCCGTACTTGGCGCGCAACTGGTCCAGGATCGGCCCCAGGGAGGGGTACTTCTCCTTGGTGAGCACCTTGCCGTCACGGTCCACGGCCTCGATCGACGGCGCCGCCGACGAGCCCGTGACCAGGGTGTCGTCCATGGACTTCAGCTCGGGGTGGACGACCGAGGGGGCCCAGTCCACCAGCGCCTTACCGGTGGTGACGCCCCGGACGACCGTCACCCTGCTCCGGTAGGCGAGCGGCTTGGACTTCCCCTCGTACGACACCGTCGCCTTGACCGAGAAGGGCACGCTGTCGCCCACCGCGGCGCCCGGTGTGATCTTCACGCCGGTGATGTGCGCCGCCTGGCCGTACGAGGTCAGCAGCGGCTCGGCCTTCGCGGCGTTGTTGGTGAGACCGGCGGCCGCAACGGCCTGCCCCTTCTCCCAGGCCGCGAAGAACCTGGCGCTGGTGTCCTTCACCTCGGATCCGCTGGGCGGCCCGGTCTTCACGGCCACCGGCTCGCTGCCCCCCGGCCCGTCGCCCCCGCCCCCGTTCAGCGCGTTGACGATGTTGAAGGCCCCGTACCCGGCCCCGCCCACCATCACCGCGAAGACCGAGCCGACTATCGCTGCCTTGGCCCCCTTGCGCATGTGCGCCCTCCCCGTTGTCCCCGTCGCCGCCCTCGTGGGCGTTTCTGAACGCGTTCAGAAATTTCTTCTCAGGCTCACAGTAAGCGGAAAGGGTGGCGCGTGGGGCGCGAGTTTCCGCAATCGTTAGGCCTGTACATCCAGCCACGTACGTGAACGCCGGTCGTCGACCGGGATGGCCTGTCTGTCGGTGTGACGCCCCGGGAGTCCCGCATGTCGCGCCGATGAAGGTCGATCGGGCGTGCCGTCCGCCTTCGGTCGGGACCGTGTATGCCCCTTGGGTGCCGCCGTGCGGCGCGCCGCCCGCTCCTTGGGGGCCGATCTGACGGCTGAACGGACCGTGCCGCACAGGCGGCACCAGTCGCTGCGGCGCGCCTCTGCATGCGGAGGGACGCGCGGCCGGAGTCGGAGTCGGCGCGGGCGCGGCCGCGGTGCGGTCTTGCCGGGGCGGAGTGTTGTGGGTGGGATGGGGCAGGAACAGCATGCGAAGTGGGCGATATCCGGCAAGGGGGGACTGGTGCGAGATCCGCTATCGGGGGACGGCACGCGTAATCAGGTGTCGGGCGTGGGTGCGGGTGCGGTACAAGGACGGGACTTCCAGGGCAACACGATCCATCTGCATTCCGGCGGGGTGCAGACGCCGAGGCCTCGTCAGTTGCCGCGTGACGTCTCCTGCTTCACGGGGCGGCACCGTGATGTGGCGGCTCTCGACTCACTGCTCGACGAGTCGGCATCGCGGTCCGTCACCATGATCGTCTCCGCTGTCGCGGGGGCGGCGGGCGTCGGGAAGACGGCGCTCGCCGTCCACTGGGCGCATCGGGTGAGGGATCGGTTCCCTGATGGGGATCTGTACGTGAATCTTCAGGGATATGGCTCGAGCGAGCCGCTTCGGCCCGGGGACGTGCTCGATGGATTCCTGACCGCCATGGGTACGGCGCCCGAGCGTATCCCGCGGGATGTCGAGTCGAGGGCGGCCATGTTCCGCACGCTGGTGGACGGGCGGCGGATGCTGATCGTTCTCGACAACGCCAACAGTGCCGAGCAGGTGCGACCCATGCTGCCCGGTTCACGGGGGCCGCTGGTCCTGATCACAAGCCGTAGTCGGCTGGCTGGGCTCGTCGCCCGTGACGATGCGTTCCGAGTCGACCTGGATCTGCTGGCCCCTGATGAGGCGAGCATGCTGCTGGGCAGGATCGTCGGCCCGGACCGCGTTGCCGCCGAGTCGGAAGCGGCCATGCGCATCGCCCGGTTCTGTGCGCACCTTCCACTGGCGCTGCGGATCACGGCCGAGTATCTGGCGGCACATCCGCGTAGGCCGCTCGCCGAATTCGCGCAGACTCTCGCCGGTGAAGACGACCGGCTGGACATCATGGCCACCGGCGATGACGAGACGACTGCGGTGCGCAACGTGTTCTCTTGGTCGTATCGCGCCCTTCGCCCTGAACTTGCCCGTACCTTCAGGCTGTTGGGTCTGCATCCCGGTCCTGACATGTCCGTCGACGCCATCGCGGCGCTGTGCGGTACGGGAACGGTCGCCACGCGCAGGCTTGTCGACGGAGTGGCGGCCGTGCACCTCATCGAAGAACCCGTCGACGGCCGCTATCGATTCCACGACCTGCTGCGGGTCTACGCCGGTGAGTGCGCCATCGCGGACGAGCCGGGGGTGGCCCGTGAGGAGGCCGTGGAGCGAGTACTCCTGTGGTATTTGCACGCCACCTCGGCGGCCAGGACCGTGCTCACGGTCGGCCGGCCCCGGAGCCCGTTCATGTTGCCCTCCGCATTCGGCCTCCCACCTGCTTCCGTTCCCGTGTTCACCGGTCACAAGGAGGCGTTGGCATGGTGTGATGCCGAACTGGCCAACATGGAGGCGGCGATAGGGCAAGCCGCAGAGCAAGGTCGCGACGACGTGGCTTGTTGGCTGCCTGTGGTACTTCAACCCTATTTCCAGCGCCGAAATCCCTTCCGCGCTTGGATCGCCACGCATACGGCCGGTCTTGCCGCCGCCCGGTCGGTGAACGACTCTCAGGCAGAGGCCGAACTGAACCGGGGCATCGGCGGCGCCTATTACTACCAGGGCCGTTTCGAGGAATCGTACGAGCATCAGCGCCGGGCCCTCGACGGCTATCGGGCGCTGGGCCGGGAAGGGGAGATCGTACTGGTCAACCTGGGGAGCGTCTGCGCCGCTCTGGAACGATACGACGAGTCCTTCGCCCATCTCCGAGAGGCGCTCGGCGTATCCCGGCGGAGCGGTCACCGCAATGCGGAGGGATTCGCTCTCCAGAGCATGGGGTCGACCTACCAGCGGCTGAACAGGTTCGAGGAGTCGGTGCCCTACTGCCGGGACGCCGCCGAGGTGTTCCGCGAGACGGGTGACCGTTTCGGTTTCGGTATCGCTCTCGCCCGGCTGGCCTATGCCCTTTTGCGGCAGCGTAAATTACCGGAGGCGATCGACCGCTTGCGGCAGGCGCTCGGCAATTCCCGGGACATCGGGGACCATCCTGGCGAGGCGTGGATCCTCGAGACCCTGGGGGCCGCCACGTACGAGATCGGCCAGAAGGATTCGGCACTGGAGAACTGGCGGAACGCGCTCCGTGTCTACGAAAGGCTGCTGGACGACGACGGCGCGGCCCGCGTCCGTACGCAGCTCTCCGGTCCCGTGGTCCCGCTGACCACTCCGCTTCCGCGCCTATGAGGCACCCGGTGGCTCGGGCGGGGCGACAGGAGGGTGCGCGGGGGCGGATCCGGTGACGAACGAGTTCCCGGAGAAGTTCCTGCCTTGCAGCACCGGCCCGTGAAAGGTGCCTCCGCTGATGGCGTTGTGCGTGCCACCGGCACCCGCATCGACGAGCTTCGCCTGCTCATGCCATCGCTGTAGCGCCAGGTGGAAGTCTGCGTCCACGGCCGCCCGTACCGCCAGCACGGTACTGAGTGCCTGAGCCAGGGTCGGATCGCCTGGCGTTCGAACCAGTCGCGCCAGTTCGGCTTCACCCGAACTCACTGCCGGAGCACCAGGGTCCTCGGCTCCTCGGAACGGACGCCGCACCAGCGAACCGAGGCCGGCCCACACTTGCCGACCGATTTCCCCGCCGGCGCCACCCGCCAACGCCGCAAGCAACCCCACCGACACCGGATCCACGCCGCACCGCCTCTCGTATCTGGCATTCACCACAAGTGGACCACCCTGGGGTAGAGGGCATGGCCCATTCCGGTCATCTGCCGGGTGAAGAGGTCGCGAGGGCGGGTGCGATCGAGCGGTGCGCCGGAATCCGCGGTGACCATGGCCCCGGGCCGTCTCCGAAGCCCCTGGGGCGGCCCGCAGAGGTCGTCGACGGCCAACGATGCCCACGACGACTGAATGTTCGCCGTGGGCACCGTGACGGGTCGGCCCGGCTAGACCCAGGTGTCCAGCCACATCCGTGATCGCCAGTCGTCGATCGGGATCGCCTGGCCGGTGTACAGGGGCCAGAAGTAGATGAAGTTCCAGGCGATGAGCAGGACGAGGACGCCCGCGCCGGTGGCGCCCGCCACGCGGCGGGTGTCGCCGGCGCCCGGCGGACCGATGAGCGCGCCGATCATCATCGCCACCGCCAGGCACAGGAACGGCAGGAAGACGACGGCGTAGAAGAGGAAGATCGTGCGTTCCTGGTACATGAACCACGGCAGGTAGCCGGCCGCGATGCCGCAGACGATCGCGCCGGCGCGCCAGTCGCGGCGCAGGAGCCAGCGCCACAGGACGTAGAGGACCGCGAAGCAGGCCGCCCACCACAGCAGGGGCGTGCCGATCGCGAGGACCTCGCGGGCGCACTTCTCGCCCGCGTCCGTCGGGCAGCCGTCCTGGCCCGGGGTGGGGGACTCGTAGAAGTACGAGACCGGGCGGCCGAGGACGAGCCAGCTCCACGGGTTCGACTGGTACGTGTGCGGCGAGGTGAGGTGGGTGTGGAACTCGTAGACCTCGTGCTCGTAGTGCCACAGGCTGCGCCACCAGTCGGGGAACAGCCAGGTCCAGTTGCCGCCCTTGCCGTCGGTGGCCGCCCAGTTGCGGTAGTAGCCGCCCTTGCCGTCGGTGGCGGACAGGATCCAGCCCGTCCACGACACCAGGTAGGTGACCAGCGCGACCGGGACCGTGGCCAGGAAGGCGAAGCCCGTGTCGCGCTTCAGCACCGCCAGGTACGGGCGGCGGGCGCCCGCCACCTTGCGCGAGGCGACGTCCCACAACACCGCCATCAGGCAGAACGCGACCAGGATGTACAGGCCGTTCCACTTGGTGCCGATGGCCAGGCCCAGCATCAGACCGGCGCCCCAGCGCCAGGGGCGCCACCCAAGGCGGGTGGTCTCCGCGATGTGCGGGTCGGGGCGGCAGCGGCCGTCCGCGTCCAGGGGGAGCGCGGCGGCGAGTCTCTCGCGTGCCTTGTCCCGGTCGACCACCAGGCAGCCGAACGCCGCCAGCACGAAGAACATCAGCACGCCGTCGAGCAGCGAGGTGCGGCTCATCACGAAGGCGAGCCCGTCGACCGCCATCAGCGCGCCCGCCAGGCAGCCCAGGAAGGTGGAGCGGAAGATCCGGCGGCCGATCCGGCACAGCAGCAGGACACTGAGCGTGCCGAGCACCGCCGTCATGAACCGCCAGCCGAACGGGTCGAACCCGAAGAGCAGCTCGCCCAGCCCGATGACGTACTTGCCGACCGGAGGATGCACGACGTACGCCGCGTCCGACGGGATCGTGACGTGCCCGCCGGAGGAGAGGATGACGTCGTTGGCGTTCTTGTCCCAGTTGACCTCGAACCCGCGGTGGACGACCGCCCACGCGTCCTTGGCGTAGTACGTCTCGTCGAATATCACCGCCTTGGGGCTGCCCAGATGCCAGAACCGCAGCACGCCCGCCAGCAGCGTGATCAGCAGCGGACCACCCCACGAGGACCAGCGCGCGATCCGGTCCGCCCGCTGGTGCGAGATGCCCAGCGCCTGCCACAACCGGGGGCTGGGCTGCGCGAACGGCGGCACCAGCCGCTCCCGGACGTCGGCGGAGGGCTCCGCGGTGTATCCGAAACGGCGCAGCCGTTGCTGCCACGACGGCCGCTGGTCTGGCGGTGTCTGGCCCTGCCGGTAGTCCGTGGAGTCCATGGAGGACGCGGTACTGGTCACCGCGCCATCGTAGGGAACAGGTCTGTGTGAGTCCCGTGCATGGGCCCCAACCGGCCTGGTCGATCGAGTGGGGCCCCGCCCTGCGAGGATGGAAACGTGACAGCTACGCCCGGAATCCTCGTTCTCGCCGGTACTCCCATCGGTGACGTCTCCGATGCCCCGCCCCGTCTCGCCGAGGAGCTGACCGGCGCCGATGTGATCGCCGCCGAGGACACCCGCCGGCTGCGGCGGCTGACCCAGGCGCTGGGGGTGACGCCCAAGGGGCGTGTCGTGTCCTACTTCGAGGGGAACGAGTCCGCCCGTACCCCCGATCTGGTCGCGGATCTGGTGGGCGGCGCGCGGGTGCTGCTCGTCACCGACGCCGGGATGCCGTCGGTCTCCGACCCGGGGTACCGGCTGGTCGCCGCGGCCGTCGAGCGGGACATCCGCGTCACCGCGGTCCCCGGTCCGTCCGCGGTGCTCACCGCGCTGGCCCTGTCCGGGCTGCCCGTCGACCGGTTCTGCTTCGAGGGGTTCCTGCCGAGGAAGGCCGGCGAGCGGCTGTCCCGGCTGCGGGAGGTCGCCGGGGAACGCAGGACCCTCGTGTACTTCGAGGCCCCGCACCGGCTCGACGACACCCTCGCCGCGATGGCCGAGGTGTTCGGCGCGGACCGGCGGGCCGCCGTGTGCCGGGAGCTGACCAAGACGTACGAAGAGGTCAAGCGCGGCCCGCTCGGCGAGCTGGCCCAGTGGGCGGCCGAGGGCGTGCGGGGCGAGATCACCGTCGTCGTCACCGGGGCGCCCGAGCGCGGACCCGAGGAGCTCGACGCGACGGAGCTGGTGCGGCGGGTGCGGGTGCGCGAGGAGGCGGGCGAGCGCCGTAAGGAGGCCATCGCGGCGGTGGCGGCGGAGGCGGGGCTGCCGAAGCGCGAGGTGTTCGACGCGGTGGTCGCGGCGAAGAACGCCGGGGGCCTGTGACGGGCCGTCGGCAGCCGTTCCGTGACGGCCCCCGCCGGGGATCCGTGACGGTTGTCGCCGCGGATGTGACGGTTGTTGCCCGGGTGCTGTGAAGGGACTCACACCCCCTCTGAGCAGGGCGCATGTCGTCTGAGCGTGCGCCCCATGTGCGGGCAAAGGGCGCCGGGCGTTGTGGCAAGGGACGCCCAAATCGCCTTCAACAGTGCACAGGTCGGGTGCATTCGCTCCGGGCGAGGCGTCCACTGGATGACGGGACTTGAGCGGTCCCACCAGCGGACACCAGGAGCGGTCATGAGTGAGACCACAGGGCAGACCGGCCTCCGCGGCGGCGCGAGCGCCGTCGTCAACGAGTCGTACTCCTTCGCCTGCATGCGCTGCGGGCACGGCTGGGAGCAGGCCTTCGAGATAGAGCACCACACCGACGCCGAGGGTCACGAGTTCGTCCTCTACGTGGCGGACGGGCGGGTGGTGCCGTCGCCGCTGAGCCGCCCCGCGTGCCAGAACTGCGACGGGCACGTCGTGCGCATCATGCGGGCGGGGCAGGTCTCGTCGGTGCTCAGCGCGGCCCGGCAGCACAAGGCGTCCCCGGCCGGACCGGTCCAGGCGCCGGTCCCGTCGGCCGAGGAGCCGTCCGACGCCCGGCCCGACGGGCGCAAGGCGCCGGAGCACCACCACTGGCACCTGTCCGACCTTCTGCACCCGTTCCGCAAGGCGAGCTAGCCGGGCGGGCCGGTCGCCCGCCGAGGAGGGCGCGCCCCCTTCCGTAGGATCGGGGCATGCCTTCGAACGCCGACAAGAACGCCGACAAGAACGCCGCGCCGCCGCTTCCGGCCCCCCTCGGGGTGCCGGTCGCCGACTCCCACACCCACCTCGACATGCAGTCGGGCACGGTGGAGGAGGCCCTCGCGAAGGCCGCGTCGGTCGGCGTGACGACGGTCGTCCAGGTCGGCTGCGACGTACGGGGCTCCCGGTGGGCGGCCGAGACGGCGGCGGCCCACGGCAGCGTCCACGCCACGGTCGCCCTGCACCCGAACGAGGCGCCGCGCATCGTGCACGGCGACCCCGACGGGTGGTCCCGTCAGGGCGCGCGGACGCCGGGCGGCGCGCAGGCGCTCGACGAGGCGCTCGCCGAGATCGACCGCCTGGCCGCGCTACCGCACGTCAAGGGCGTCGGCGAGACCGGACTCGACCACTTCCGCACCGGACCCGAGGGCAAGGAAGCCCAGGAGAACTCCTTCCGCGCCCACATCGAGATGGCGAAGCGGCACGGCAAGGCCCTGGTCATCCACGACCGCGACGCCCACGCCGACGTGCTGCGCGTCCTGAAGGAGGAGGGCGCCCCCGAGCGCACCGTCTTCCACTGCTACTCCGGCGACGCCGAGATGGCCGAGATCTGCGCCCGCGCCGGATACTTCATGTCCTTCGCCGGCAACGTCACCTTCAAGAACGCCCAGAACCTCCGGGACGCCGTCGCGGTGGCCCCGCTGGAGCTGCTCCTGGTGGAGACCGACGCCCCCTTCCTGACCCCGGCGCCCTACCGCGGACGGCCCAACGCCCCGTATCTGATCCCGGTCACGGTGCGCGCCATGGCCGCCGTACGGGACATCGACGAGGACACGCTGGCCACCGCCCTCGCCGCGAACACCGCACGCGCGTTCGGCTACTGAGGGCGCCCGCCACCCGTCGAACACAACTCTCGGTAGTCGCGCCACTTTGGAGAGTGACCGTCGCTCCGCTAGGTTCTGGGGGCCCGATCCGGACCCCTCCCCTGGAGTGTCGGCGTGAGCAACTCGCAGTACTTCGAGTACGAGCCGTACGCCGGTGGCGGGTCGTACGTCGACCTGCACGACGCCGAGACGATCGCGTACGGCGTGTACGCGGCGCCCGGGACGTACGACGACACGTACCGCCCCGCGTACGAGACGTACGAGGCGTACGAAGCGCCGCCCCCGCCTCCCGAGACGCCCCAGCTCCCCGAGACCCTCCAGCTCCCCGAACCGGTCCGGTTCGCCGAGACGGTCCAGCTCACGGGGGCGTCCCCGTACGCCGAGACGGTCCAGCTCACGGGGGCGTCCCCGTACGCCGAGACGGTCCAGCTCACGGGGGCGTCCCCGTACGCCGAGACGGTCCAGCTCTCCGGACCGGTGCTGCCCCGGCAGGCTCCGCCGGCCCAGCCTGTTCCGCCGCACCGGCTGCCGCCGCTGCCGGGGCAGGACGGGGGGCCGGACGGGGGGCGGGCCGCGCGCCGGCGCCGGACGCGCTCCGCCGAGCGTCCGGAGTCCACGATCCGCCGGCTGGTCCCGCAGGCGCTCGTCGTCGCGTTCCTGGCCGGCGGCACCACCGCCTTCGTCGCCGAGGACAAGGCGGTCGAGCTGACCGTCGACGGCAAGCCGCGCACGCTGCACACCTTCGCCGACGACGTGAGCGAACTCCTCGCCGAGGAAGGCGTGCGGGTGGGCGCGCACGACGTCGTGGCGCCCGGCCCCGACACCGCCCTCACCAGCGGTGACGAGATCGCGGTGCACTACGGGCGGCCCGTCAGGCTCACCCTGGACGGACACCGGCACGAGGTGTGGACGACGGCGCACACCGTGCAGGAGGCGCTCCGGCAGTTCGGGGTGCGCGCGGAGGGCGCCTACCTGTCCGTCCCGCGCTCCCGGCCGATCGGCCGCGCGGGGCTCGCGCTGGACGTGCGCACCGAGCGCTCGGTCACGGTGATGGCCGACGGCCGGGCCCGCACCGTCCGCACCAACGCGGCGACCGTGCGCGAGGCCGTGGCGGCGGCCGGGATCACCCTGCGCGGCCAGGACACCACGTCCGTCGCGCCCGGCAGCTTCCCGCGCGACGGGCAGACGGTCACCGTGCTGCGGATCACCGGCAGCAAGGAGGTGCGGGAGGAGGCGATCCCGTTCGACGTGCGCCGCACCCACGACCCCTCGCTGTTCAAGGGCACGGAGGTGGTGGAGCGGGCCGGACAGCCCGGCCTGCGCCGGATCACGTACGCGCTGCGCACCGTGAACGGCGTACGCCAGACACCACGGCGGATCCGCGACGAGATCGTGCGCCGACCGCGCGACCAGGTGGTGAAGGTCGGGACGAAGCCGCTGCCGGCCTCCGTGCGGGGCGCCGACGGCCTGGACTGGGAGGGCCTCGCGGTCTGCGAGTCGGGCGGCCGGCCGAACGCGGTCGACCCCTCGGGCACGTACGGCGGGCTGTACCAGTTCGACACCCGCACCTGGCAGAGCCTCGGCGGCAGCGGACGGCCCCAGGACGCCCCGGCGGCGGAACAGACGTTCCGCGCGAAGAAGCTGTACGTGCGACGCGGGGCGAGTCCCTGGCCGCACTGCGGGACGCGGCTGCACGGGTGAGAGGTGCGGCGGCGGACGGTGTCCGTGCGCCCCCGTACCCTTGTCCCGTGAGTACCAGCCCCGCCCCCGACGCCCTGCTGGGCCCCGCCGACATCCGTGAGCTGGCGGCGGTCCTCGGCGTGCGTCCCACCAAACAGCGCGGCCAGAACTTCGTGATCGACGCGAACACGGTCCGCCGTATCGTCCGCACCGCGGAGGTCCGGCCCGACGACGTGGTCGTCGAGGTCGGCCCGGGGCTCGGCTCGCTCACCCTGGCGCTGCTGGAGACCGCCGACCGGGTCACGGCCGTCGAGATCGACGACGTCCTGGCCGGCGCGCTGCCCGCGACGATCGCGGCACGCATGCCGGAGCGCGCGGAGCGCTTCGCGCTGGTGCACTCCGACGCGATGCAGGTGACCGAGCTGCCCGGCCCCGCCCCGACCGCGCTGGTCGCGAACCTGCCGTACAACGTGGCCGTCCCCGTGCTGCTGCACATGCTGGAGACCTTCCCCAGCATCGAGCGCACCCTCGTCATGGTCCAGTCCGAAGTCGCCGACCGGCTCGCCGCCGGGCCCGGCTCGAAGGTGTACGGCGTGCCGTCGGTCAAGGCCAACTGGTACGCCGAGGTCAAGCGGGCCGGCGCCATCGGGCGCAAGGTGTTCTGGCCCGCGCCGAACGTGGACAGCGGGCTGGTGTCGCTGGTGCGGCGGACCGAGCCGATCGACACCACGGCGTCGCGGCGCGAGGTGTTCGCCGTCGTCGACGCGGCGTTCGCCCAGCGCCGCAAGACCCTGCGGGCCGCGCTCGCCGGATGGGCGGGCTCCCCGGCCCGTGCGGAGGAGGCCCTCGTGGCGGCCGGCGTCTCGCCGCAGGCGCGCGGCGAGGCCCTCACGGTCGAGGAGTTCGCCCGCATCGCCGAGGCCGCGCCCGACCGGGAGACGCCCGTCGCCTCCCCGGCGCCCCTCGCGACCCCGCGGCGGAGGGACTCCGAGTGAGCGTCACCGTGCGTGTGCCCGCCAAGGTCAACGTGCAGCTCGCGGTGGGCGCCGCCCGCGCGGACGGCTTCCACGACCTGGCGAACGTCTTCCTCGCGGTCGGTCTGTACGACGAGGTCACGGTGACCCCGGCCGACGGACTCCGCGTCACCTGCGAGGGCCCGGACGCCGGTCAGGTGCCCCTGGACCGTACGAACCTGGCGGCGCGGGCCGCGATCGCGCTGGCCGAGCGGTACGGCCGTACGCCCGACGTGCACCTCCACATCGCCAAGGACATCCCCGTCGCCGGGGGCATGGCGGGCGGCAGCGCGGACGGCGCGGGCGCGCTGCTGGCCTGCGACGCGCTGTGGGGCACCGGCGCCACCCGTGACGAACTCCTCGAGATCTGCGCCGAGTTGGGCAGCGATGTGCCGTTCAGCCTGGTCGGCGGGGCGGCTCTGGGCACCGGGCGCGGCGAGAAGCTGGCGGCCCTGGAGGCAGGCGGCACGTTCCACTGGGTGTTCGCGATGGCCGAACGGGGGCTGTCGACACCGTCGGTGTTCCGGGAGTTCGACCGGCTGGCGCAGGGCCGGGACATCCCCGAACCGGTGGCCTCCCGGCGCCTCCTCGACGCCCTGGCCGAGGGGGACCCCGACGCCCTCGCCGCCACCGTCTCCAACGACCTCCAGCCGGCCGCGCTGTCGCTCTTCCCCGAACTCGCCGACACCCTCGCCGCGGGCCACGCGGCCGGCGCCCTCGCCACGCTCGTCTCGGGCTCGGGCCCGACCACCGCCTTCCTCGCCCGCGACACCGCAGCCGCGCAGAAGATCGCGCAGGCGCTGCGCACGTCGGGCACCTGCAGGAGCGTGCGCGTGGCGGCGGGACCGGCGCCGGGCGCGACGGTCGTCGGGGGCGCGCGGTAGTCCGGCCGCACGAGTCCTTCGGCCACCGGACGTCGGGCCGTGGGGCATCGGGCCGCCGGTGATCCGGCGGCCCCGAGGGGCCCGCGCCCTCTACCGGTCCGGCGGCCCGGCCCGCTCGCGAGCGTGCCCGGTCCGCCCCGGCGTGCGCGAGGGGGCGTCCGCCCGCGCGCGCAACCGTTCGTCGCCCTGGGGGAGGCGGCGTCCGTACGGCGGAGTCCGGGGGCGTGAGCGGCTCGCGCACGCGCCGTTCGTGAACGGCGCGCACGACCATCGCGCGCCCTGCCGCAAGCCGCTGCCGCCCTCATGGCCGCGAAGGACCGCGAAGGAAGCCGGGCCCCGAAGCGCGAAGGACCGCGAAGGAAACCGGGCACCGAAGGGTGTCCGCCGCGCGGACTACCCTGGAGGGTCGAGCATCCCCCGTGGCAGGAGAGAAATGGCCGTCAATCTGGTCAATGTCGAGAACGTCAGCAAGGTGTACGGGACCCGTACCCTCCTCGACGGCATCTCGCTCGGCGTGTCCGAAGGGGACCGGATCGGCGTCGTCGGCCGCAACGGCGACGGGAAGACCACGCTGATCCGCATGCTCGCCAAACTGGAGGACGCGGACTCCGGCCGGGTCACGCACTCCGGCGGGGTCCGCCTCGGCGTACTCACCCAGCACGACTCGCTCGACTCGGCCGCGACCGTCCGGCACGAGGTCATCCGGGACATGGCCGACCACGAGTGGGCCGGCAACGCCAAGGTCAGGGACGTGCTCACGGGGCTCTTCGGCGGGCTCGACCTGCCGGGGTTCCCGCAGGGCCTGGACACCGTGATCGGCCCGCTCTCCGGCGGTGAGCGCCGCCGGATCGCGCTCGCCAAGCTGCTGATCGAGGAGCAGGACCTGATCGTCCTGGACGAGCCGACCAACCACCTCGACGTCGAGGGCATCTCCTGGCTGGCCCGGCATCTGCGCGAGCGCCGTTCCGCGCTCGTCTGCGTCACCCACGA
Source organism: Streptomyces zaehneri (assembly GCF_032248645.1). Lineage (NCBI taxonomy): Bacteria > Bacillati > Actinomycetota > Actinomycetes > Kitasatosporales > Streptomycetaceae > Streptomyces > Streptomyces zaehneri. Next base: position 31,894 of record NZ_JASTTJ010000011.1, on the reverse strand, counting down.
CCGCTGGTTCCTGGACCAGGTCTGCACCCGCATGTGGGACGTGCAGCGCGGCGACGTCCACGAGTACGAGGGCGGCTACTCCGACTACGTCTTCGCGCGCGCCGAGCGTGAGCGGATCGCCGCGACCGAGGAGGTCAAGCGGCAGAACCTGGTCCGCAAGGAGCTCGCCTGGCTGCGCCGCGGCGCCCCCGCGCGGACGTCCAAGCCGCGGTTCCGCGTCGAGGCCGCCAACGAGCTCATCAAGGACGTGCCGCCGCCCCGCGACAGCAGCGAGCTGATGAAGTTCGCCTCCTCGCGCCTCGGCAGGACCGTCTTCGACCTCGAGGACGTCACCGTCCAGGCCGGTCCGAAGGTGCTGCTCAAGCACATCACCTGGCACCTCGGCCCCGGGGACCGCATCGGCCTCGTCGGGGTCAACGGCGCCGGCAAGACCTCGCTGCTGCGGGCCCTGGCCGAGGCCGCCCGCACCGAGGGCGAGGTGCAGCCGGTGGCCGGCCGGGTCGTCGTCGGCAAGACCGTCAAGCTGGCCTACCTCTCCCAGGAGGTCGGCGAACTCGACCCCGGGCTGCGCGTCCTGGAGGCCGTCCAGCAGGTCCGTGAGCGCGTCGACCTGGGCAAGGGGCGCGAGCTGACCGCCGGGCAGCTCTGCGAGACGTTCGGCTTCGGCAAGGACAAGCAGTGGACGCCGGTCGGGGACCTGTCGGGCGGCGAGCGCCGCCGGCTGCAGATCCTGCGCCTGCTCATGGACGAGCCCAACGTCCTCTTCCTCGACGAACCCACCAACGACCTCGACATCGAGACCCTGACCCAGCTCGAGGACCTCCTCGACGGCTGGCCGGGCTCGATGATCGTCATCTCCCACGACCGCTTCTTCGTCGAGCGGACCACGGACCGGGTCTTCGCCCTCCTCGGCGACGCCGCCCTGCGGATGCTCCCGCGCGGCATCGACGAGTACATCGAGCGCCGGCAGCGCATGGAGGAGGCCGCGGCCGCCTCGGCTCCGGCGGCCGTCGCGAAGCCGGTGACCGAGAAGAGCGCCGCCGACCAGCGCGCCGCCAAGAAGGAACTCCAGAAGATCGAGCGGCAGTTGGACAAGGTCTCCGAGAAGGAGACCAAGCTGCACGCCCGGATCGCGGACAACGCCACCGACTTCGAGAAGGTCGCCGAACTCGACGCCGAGCTGCGGGGATTGGTGGGCGAGCGCGAGGAACTGGAGCTGCGGTGGCTGGAACTCGCCGAGGACGCGTGAAGGGCGGGTGAAGGCGCATAACGACGGCATCACGGGCCGGTCCTCCCTTGGGAACAGGGGTGGAGCGGCCCAGGGAGCCGTCCGTGGCGGGTGATAGAAAGAGCCGTCTGAGAACTCTCTGAAGACGGCTCCGGGCGGTCACTGACCTGGGGGCGTGGCTAAAAACCAGTGACATAGGGGGAACACGCTGATGGCTCAGCCGCCCAATCAGCCGCCGCAGCAGGGTGGTTTCGGAGCACCGCAGGACCAGCCGCAGCCGTCGCAGGCATCGCAGCCGCCGCAGGCGCCACAGGGCGGCTTCGGCGCGCCCCAGATGCCGCCGCAGCCGCCCCAGGGCCCGCCCGCCCAGCCGCCGCAGCCGGGTTACGGCTATCCGCAGCAACAGCCGCAGCAGTCCGGTCCGTACGGCCAGCCGACGCAGCCGGGTCCTTACGGCCGGCCGCCGCAGGCCGGTCCGTACGGTCAGCCGCAGCAGCCGGGCCCCTACGGCCAGCCCGGCCCCTATGCCCAGCCGGGTCCGTACGGCCAGCAGCCGGGTTACGGCTATCCGCAGCCGCCCCAGTTCCCCGGCGCGCCCGGCGCGCCCGGTACGCCGCCCGGTGGGCGCAACCCCTTCAAGGGGCGGCCCGCGCTGGTGGTCGGGGCCGCGGTGGCGGCGCTGCTGGTGATCGGCGGGACGGTGTTCGCGGTCACGAACGGCGACGACGGCGGCAAGAAGCCGGTCGCCGAGCCGAGCGACGACGGCAAGGCCACGTCGAGCGGCGCCCCGGTCAACCCCGGTGACGGCAGCGGCGACGGCGGCGAGGACACCGAGGACTTCAACGCGGACCGCAAGGCCGGCGAGGCGAAGGTGCTCTGGTACAAGGAGGCGCCCGACGCGCCCGCCTCCGGCGCCGACGCCCCCGGGATGTGGATCACCTCCAAGACGGCCGTGAAGGCGGCGTACAAGGAGGTCGTCGCGTACGACGTCGCCGACGGCAAGCCGACCTGGGACACCATCGCCCTGCCACAGAAGATCTGCGCGGTCACCCCGCAGAAGACGGCGGACGACAAGGTCGTCGTGGCGTACATGAGCGGCACCAGCGACCGCGCCAAGTGCAACCAGCTCCAGCAGATCGACCTCAACACCGGCGCCCAGGGCTGGAAGGGCGTCGTCGCGGACGGCGCGCTGTTCGACAGCGCCATCAGCATCGAGCTGTCGCTGGCCGGCAACACCCTGATGGTGGGCCGCTCGCAGTCCGGCACGGCGTACGACGTCCGCACCGGCAAGAAGCTGTACGACAAGCAGAAGTACGGCGACGCCTGCTTCCCGACGGCGTTCGCCGGCGGCACCCGGCTGATCGCGGTGGCGTCCTGCGACGCGACCGAGGCCAACGAGCACGACGAGATCCAGGAGCTGGACCCGGCGACCGGCAAGGTCAGGTGGACCCAGAAGTTCGACAAGGGCTGGTCGGTCGCCAAGACGTACTCCGTCGACCCGCTGGTGGTCTACAGCACCAACGACGACAAGAACACCTGGAACATCGCGACGTTCAAGCCGGACGGCTCCTACCGCTCCCAGGTCGGCTTCGACGAGGACTTCGCGCCCGAGTGCGACTCCGGCTTCCTCCAGCGCAACCTCACCGGCTGCGCGGGCACGGCCTCCGACGCCAACACGCTCTACCTGCCGACCGAGTCGAAGAGCGGCCCCAACGAGATCGTGGCGATCGACCTCTCCACCGGCAAGGAGAAGTGGCGTGTGAAGTCCCCGACCGACGAGGCGATGCTGCCGGTGAAGGTCGAGGGCGGCAACCTCGTCGCGTACGTCGAGCCGTCGTACGACGCGGCCGGCCGGGTGGTGGGCATCCCGACGGCCGGGTCCGCCCACACGCCGACGACGCTGATGCAGCTGCCCCAGAGCACGGCCGAGATCGAGGACAGCTTCTACTCGCGTGACCTCGCCTGGGTCGACGGGCGCCTCTACCTCTCCTCCACCCGGCTGACGGGCAACGACGAGACGAAGGAGAAGCTGATGCTCGCCTACGGCAAGTGAGGCGACCCACCGCCTTCCCCGCCCCGTCCAAGTCCCCGCCCGTCCGCCCGAGCTTTCCGAGCGTTCTCCCGAGGTATCCACACCATGACCCAGCCGCCGCCCCCGCCGCCGAACGAGCCCTCGCAGCAGCCGCAGCCGCCGCAGCAGGGCGGTTTCGGCCCGCCCCAGCCGCCGCAGGACACGCCGCCGCAGGACGCCGTGCCCAAGGACGCGGCCCCGCGGGACGCCGCGCCGCAGCCGCCCGCCCCCGACCTGACGAAGGCTCCGGAGCCGGGCTACGGCTACCCGCAGGCACCCCAGCCGGACCAGGCGCCCCAGGCCCCGGCCCAGGCGGCTCAGCACCCCCAGCCGCCTCAGCCGCCGCAGACGCCTCCGCCCCCGGCCCCGTCCGGCCCCCCGCAGCAGCCCCAGCCGGGGTACGGCTACCCGCAGGCGCCCGGACAGCCGGCGCCCCCGGCCGCCGCCCCCGGTTACGGCTACCCGGCCCAGCCGGGCACGCCCGCGCCGTACGGTCAGCCCCAGCAGCCGGGCCCCTACGGCCAGCCGACGCTCCCGTACGGCCAGCAGCCCGGTTACGGCTACCCGGGGCAGCCGGGGCAGCCGGGGTATCCGGGGTATCCGACCGTTCCGGCGGGTTACGGCTACCCGGGTCAGCCCACCATGCCCATGCACCCGCAGGCCGGCGGCCCCGGCCAGGGAGCGGGCGGCGTCGGCAGGAAGTTCAACGCGCAGGTGGCGATCATCGTCGGGGCGGTCGTCGCGATCGCCCTGATCGTCGGCGGCGGCGTCTGGTACGCGAAGTCCAGCGACGGCGGCAAGAAGGAAGAGGCGGGTACCGCGGGTCCGACCGGCGGCGGGGGTGACACCGGCGGCACGGGAGGCACCGGCGGCACGCCCTCCGGCGGCAAGGAGAAGGTGCCGGCCGACCCCGCCTCGGACGTCCTGTTCAAGGTCCCGATGCCCGTGATCAAGAAGGACGACAGCGTCGGCGTCAAGGGCTCCTGGCTGACCGACAAGGCGTACGTGAAGACGGGCGTCAGCGAGATCGCCGGCTACGACCTGGACAAGGGCACCAAGCTCTGGTCGGTCCCGCTGCCCGGACCGGTGTGCGAGGCCAGCAAGTTCGCCACCGACGACTACCGCACGGCGGTCACCTTCCAGGCGAGCGCCGCCGAGACGGCCTCCTGCGACCAGGTCGCGGCGATCGACCTGGCCGCGGGCAAGCAGCTGTGGAAGAAGACCGTCAACTCCGGTGACTACCCGATCAGTTTCAATAACGTGACGGTCAGCGCGAACACGGTGGCCCTCGGCAGCACCAACGGCGGCGCCGCCTTCGACATCGACTCCGGCAAGGTGCTGTGGTCGCCGAAGCCCGCCGACACCTGCTACGACGCCGGCTACGGCGGCGGCCCGAAGCTGGTGGCCGTGCGCAAGTGCGGCGCGTACGACAACCCCGAGCTGCACATCCAGACCATCGACCCGGTGTCCGGGAAGGTGATCTCCGAGTACAAGCTGGCCACGGGCATCGACTACGCGTCCGTCGTGTCCAGCGACCCCCTGGTGGTGGCCGCCGACGTCGGCGACAGCGCCGGTGACGGCAGCGGCATCTCGGACTTCTTCTCCATCGACAACAAGACCGGCAAGCTGCGCACCCGGATCTCGGTCCCGGGCGACCAGTACGCGGCCGACTGCGAGGGCATCACCAGGATCGAGGCCTGCACGGGACTGGCCGTCGGCAACGACCGGATCTACGTCCCGACCGAGGAGCACGACGGCACCGGCGACTACAGCCGGACCAACGAGGTCATCGCCTTCGACCTGGCCACCGGCAAGCAGACCGGCCAGCGCGCGGACGCCGGCGACGGCTACACGATCTACCCGCTGCGCATGGACGGCAGCAACCTGATCGCCTACAAGCGGCCGCCGTACGACAAGGGCGGGCAGGTCGTCAGCATCGCCGGAGGCTCCTTCAAGGAGACCAAGCTGCTGGAGAACCCGGCCACGGACGCGGTGCACGACCTGGAGACCAGCATGTCCCCGGAGTACTCCGAGGTCCTCTACTCCCAGGGACGCCTGTTCATGTCCGAGGTGTACGCCGACGACGGCTCGCTCTCGAGCGGCGACCCGCAGTACCTCGCGGTCGCGTACGGCGCGGGCAGCTGATCGTCCTAATCGCCGTCACGGCCCCGTCCCTGCTCAGGGGCGGGGCCGTTCACTTACCGCCCATGCCCCTCGAATGTGAGGAATTTCGACGATCCGGGGCACTTCTCACCGGTAGGGGGAGCGCAACGTCGAACAAGCGTGTAGCTTCCGGGGGCATGAAGGACAGGGTGCCGGGGGGCACCCTTTGTTGGTCCGTGTGAGTCCGTGTGAGCCCGTGAGGGCATCCATGGGGGGACTGGGGGGTTGCTCGTTGGGAGTGCGGCTGATGGTGGTCGACGACCACCGACTGCTTGCCGAGGCACTGGCCTCGGCGCTCAAACTGCGGGGGCACCGGGTGCTCGCCGCGGCGGCACCTGCCGCGGGCGCGGCCGAACTGGTGATCACCCGCGCCCCGGAGGTGTGTCTGCTGGGCACGGCGGTCCCGGCCGAGCCGGGCATCTTCGACCCGGTGGTCCGCATCAAGCGGGAGCGGCCGCAGGTGGCGGTCCTGGTCCTCGGCCCGGTGCCGAGCCCCCGGGGCATCGCGGCGGCCTTCGCCGCGGGCGCCTCCGGCTACGTACGCCACGACGAGCGCATAGAGGGCGTCGAGCGGGCCATCATGAAGGCGCGGGCGGGCGAGGCGGCGGTGGCTCCGGCACTGCTGCAGGGCGCCTTCAGCGAACTGCTGAACCCGGCGGCCCAGCCGGACGACGAGGGCCAGCGGCTGCTCCAGATGCTCACGCCCCGCGAGGTGGAGGTCCTGGTCCGGGTCGCGGACGGCGAGGACACCCGCCTGATCGCCGCCGGTATGGGCATCGCCCCGTCCACGGCCCGCACGCACGTCCAGCGGGTCCTGATGAAACTGGGCGTCGGCTCCCGCCTGGAGGCGGCGGCGCTCGCGGCCCGCACGGGCCTGCTGGACCGCGCGGGCCCGCTGCCGCACACCTCCCGGGACACGGAAACGGGCCCGGGGCCGGAGTTCTGACGAACTCCGGCCCCGTAGCGGGGAGTTGCGGGCGGGTCAGCCGAAGCGCAGCTTCGTCGTCGCCCACGCGCTGTCCGCGCTGATCACCGCCGTGCCCGTGCCGATCACCGCGGCGCCGCCCTTGTAGAAGTAGATGCTTCCGGCGCTGGACAGGGCCCAGAGGTCGGGGATGCCGTCGTCGTTGACGTCCGGGGTGCCGTAGAGGTGGCTCGTGGGCACCGTGGTGGTCGACCATCCCTCGGCGTAGACCTCGTCGGCGCCCGTCTTGGATGCCGCTGCCGTCGACAGGGAAGCGATGGTGGAGCCGCCGGCGCTGTCCTTGACGCCGAACCGCAGGTAGAGACGGCTGGAGGAGCCGGAGCGCCACAGCAGGTCGGGCGCGCCGTCGGCGTCGTGGTCGCCGACCGAGACCAGGTCGCGGTCCAGCCACGCGGTGCTGGCGATCTTGGTGACCGTCAGGAACGTGGCGCCGGTGTAGCCCTCGAAGGCCCACAACTCGCCGCCGGTGGCGGTGGCGAACAGGTCGACGCGGCCGTCCGCGTCGTAGTCGCCCACGATGATCTGGTCGAAGGTCGCGGGGTCCGGGGAGCCCGAGGGCAGCCGGAGGGTCATGCGCCGGGAGATGTCGACGCTGCCGTAGCCGTCGCCGGGGTACACGTACAGCTTGCCGTCGGGCATCCGGGCGAAGACGTCGCCGATGCCGTCGGCGCCGAGCGCGTCGCCGCCGTGGGCGATCAGTGCCGCGGTGCCGTCGGCGCCCGTCCAGTAGGCCGGCGCGTGGTCCACGCCGTCCTCGTCCGGGTCGGAGAGCAGGCCGACGCCGTCGTCATGGGCGGCCTCCATGCCGACGTGCAGGTCACCGGCGGTCGACGAGGGGTACATCCACAGGTTGCCGCCCGAACTGATCGCGAACAGGTCGGGGGTGCCGTCCCCCGTGGTGTCGCCGGCCACGTCGGCGGTGTCGCGCGGGGTGACGTAGAACAGGTACTTCGTGCCGATCGAGACATTGCCCGCGCTGTCCACGGCCCGCGCGTACAGCACGTTGGGGCCGGCCAGCGGCGGCGGCAGCGACACGGTCGTCGAGGCGCCCGCGGTGACGGTCTTGCTGCTCGCGTAGGTCGTGGTGTTGAACGACCACTGGAACTTGGTGACGTCGGTGTCCTCGTCCGGCGCGAAGGTGAAGTTGCCGGACGTGCCGAACTTCACCGTCGACCAGACCGTGCCGTCCTCGTCCGCCGCCGGGAAGGCGGTGGAGGTGATCAGCGGCTCGTTGGGCACGCTGCTGTCGTAGACGAACCGGCACACGTACGGGTCGGAGGTCGGCGCGTACGGTGAGGCGGCCCCGCTGGAGTCGATCGCGCGCACCCGCCACGAGTACTGGTAGCCGTTGGTGAACGACGACTTGGCGACCGTGACCGACGCCTTGCCTGCGCTGGTGACCGTGACGTTCCTGTCGAGGATCTTGCTGTCGCCGTAGCCGGTCCGCCACAGCTCGAAGTCCAGGTACTTCAGGTCCTGGCGGGTGGAGGTGTCGTCCGCGTCGGAGGAGGCGGCCGACAGCACGAGGTCGCGCTTGCCGATGTGGAGGTAGGGGGTGGTGCGGTCGCAGGTGCCGCCCGGGGTCTGGACGACCGAACTCGGCGTCTTCGGCTTGCGGTTGTAGACGAGGGTGAGCTTGGGGGCGCTGTCGCCCTCCGCGCGGAACTTCTTCCAGGCGTACGCCGAGTCCTCGGTGCTGGCCCGCAGCCCGATGGTCATCGAGGACCAGCCGCCGTCCGCCGCGTCCTGTGCGACCGACTTCGCGTCGTAGCTGACGTAGGAGTCCGGGCAGGAGGAGTTGTAGCCGTAGGCGAAGGACTTGGTGCCGATCTCCGACTTCCAGTCCGGCTGGTTGTTCCAGGTGGTCTTGGAGGAGATGCCGGAGGTCAGCCAGACCTGGGTCTCGCGCGCGGAGCACGACCAGGAGTAGGTCTCGCGCAGCCGTATGGAGGCCGACGAGATGCCGGCTCCCTTGATGTCGGTGGACCAGCCGAGCTTGAAGAAGGAGCGGGACAGGCCCCAGGTGGTGGACTCGAAGCCGACGCGGGCCTCGGTGGTGCCGCTGTTGTAGTTGGCGCCGTCGTAGAAGCTGGAACTCGGGTACTTCTTGTAGGCCGTGGTCCAGTTCTTCGTCTTGCCGTAGATCGTGGGGTCGACGAAGACCGGGTAGACGGTGTCCGCGTCCGCGAGCAGGTCGGCGTCCGGCACGATCGACAGGGCGGTGGAGGCGGCGCCCGGGGCGCTCAACGCGGTTCCGGCGACGGCCATATGGGTGCCCGGGTCGGGTCCGGCGAGGCCCGGCAGGGCGAACACCTGGGCGTCGGTGAGGGCGGCGGACGACGCCGGGTGGAAGGCGGCCGGGTCGGCGGTGGCCGCGCCGGTGTCCCCGGTGTCGCCGTCCTCGGTGTCGCCGCTCTCGGTGGCGGTCGCCGTCGGCGCGTCGGTGTCCTGCCCGTCCTCGGGCGCGGCGCTCTCCTCGCCGACCGGCGCGCCGGGCTCCTCGGAGTAGGACGGCGCCGGCGCGGCGCTCTCCTCGGCCGGCTCGGGGTCGGCGCCCTCGGTGACCGCGTACGTGCCGGCCGAGTCCCACAGGTAGGGGGTGGGGGAGACGGCGATCTCCTGGCCGTCGCGGTCCGTGCCGGTGACGATCTTCGTGACGGGGTCGAGGTGGAAGGTCAGGTCGGGGGAGGAGAGCCCGTAGGACAGCCGGGTGAGGGCGGGGTCGGCCGCGGCCTCGGCGCTGTGCACGACGAGGACGTGGCTGAAGCCGCCGGCCTGGGCCGTCAGCATCAGGTCGACGCCGTCGAGGACCTCGCGGTACAGCGCGCTCGACCCGCTGATCGTGGGCTCGGGCAGGGCGCCGGGCCAGCTCAGGGTGATCTCGTGGCCGCCGCTGGTGAGGGTGGCAAGCTCGGAGAAGCCCTCGGTGGCGTCGGCGACCCGCACGGCGTCACCGCCGCGCGCGACGGTGTAGACGGCTGCCTCGACGCTCTGGCCGGTCTTGCCGTTCCTGCCGGTCCTACGGTTCCTGGCGCTCTCGCCGCCGCCGGTCCCGGCACCGCCGCCAGCCGAGAACACCACGGGATCGACGGTCGCCCTGGCGGCCCAGCCCTGTGCGGTCCGGGCCAGGCTCGTGTCGATGGGCTTCCAGGCGCCGTTCACCCGGGCCCGCACCGGCGCTCCGTGGGCGACCAGCTCGAAGCTGCCGTCGGGGCGCGCGTACGTCGTGGACGTCTCGTCGCGCAGGGCGGTGACCTCGACGCGCCTGCCCGCGGCGACGGCCTGCTGCTGCGCGGTGTCCTGGTCCAGCGGACGGGCGGCGGCCTGCTTCGTCCCGGCGGGGGCGTCGGCGGTGCCGGGGTCGTCGAACAGCGGCACGGCCAGCAGCCCGACGCCGATCGCGCCGGCGACGGCTGCGGCGACCCCTGCCCGGCCGCGCCCGGACGCGGGCAGGCCGAAGCGACGACGTTCCATGGGCTTGCGCCCCCTCCCCCTGAAATCCCGGGCGAGCCAGGATTCTGTGAATGAGCTATGCCGCAACCGGGGGCCTGCTTTTCGCATCCCACGCCCGGAAAGCGCGCACCAGAGCATTGCCGATGCCGAGGAGATTGCGCCACACCACTCGATCGCCTTTGCCTTTCCGTGACCTTGAAGGTGAGGCGGGACGGCCCTCGCATACGTCTAACAGGTAGGGCTGACCAGGGAGTTCGCTTCCCGGGCGTCTTGCGCCAAACGATCACAATTTACCCACGCGTGGCAGTGCATTGACCGGTATTTGACCTGGTCTTTCAGTGATTGAGTCGTGCTCATATCTTTTTATTCGGACTGCGGAATTTCTCCGGTGAGCTAAATCACGCGCCTTCTTGGACCTGTTGACTTTCCATGAAGATTTGCCAGAACATTCGTGCTCATCAATGGCCGGAACTGTGGGCGCGGGGGCTGTCGCTGTGTGGGGATCGCTGTCATGGAGCGGCAGAGGGTGGCGTGTGAGCACGCGTGCCGAACGCCGCAGACGGGCGCGGATGCGTGCCGGTGTGGTCGGTGTGCTCGCCGTGGCACTGGTGGTGGGCATCTCGCCCGCCGCCGTGGCGCTGCCGCCGGGTGACGACCGCAGTGGCGTCGACCTGGTCGACCTGCCGGACGCGGAGCAGGCCGAGGGCGAGGCCGGCGGTCAGCTCGCCGAACTGACCACGGCCGAGGCCGAGCAGCCCCTCGAGTACGACCCGAGCCAGGTCACCGCGCCGGTCGGCGGCACCGCGACGAAGGACCTCACGGGCCTCGCGCCCGGCGATCTGGTGCCGCTCACCCAGGCCGACGGCACCGCGCTCCCCGTCGAGGTCGGCGCCCCCGAGGACGCCACCGCGACCGAGGCCACGGCCCTGGAGGGCGAGTGGCAGGTCACCCTCGCCGGTCAGGGTGAGCTCGCCACCACCGCCATCGAGGGCGTGGCCCTCACGGTGACCCCGCCGGCCGAGGCGACCGGCGACGCCGTGATCGCCCTGGACTACACCGACTTCTCCGAGCTGTACGGCGCGAACTGGGCGGACCGGCTGTCCTTCGTGCAGTACCCGGCGTGCTTCCTGACCACCCCGGACACCGAGGGCTGCTCGGAGCCGACCGAGGTCTCCACCGACAACGTGGTCGCGCAGACGGGCACCGACGCCGACGGCGGCGCGGTGTTCGAGCGCCGCATCCTGGCGACCGTCGACACCGAGGTCCTCGCGGCGGGCGGTACCAGCGCCTCGACCGCGTCCACGGCCGCCGCGTCCGGCACGGGCACGGTCACCGACGGCGTGTACCGGAAGTCCGGTACGCAGGCAGGCACCCGCCTGGCGACGCTCGCCGCCGCGACCGCCGACGGCTCCGGCTCCTCCGTCCTGCTCGCCACCGACTCCGGCTCCGGCTCCAAGGGCGACTTCGGCGCGACCCCGCTGGTCAGCGCCGGTTCCTGGTCGGCCGGCGGCAACTCGGGCGGCTTCACCTACTCGTACGCCCTGCAGACCCCGAGCGTCCCCGGCGGCCCCTCGCCCTCGGTGTCCTTCGGCTACAACTCGCAGGGCGTGGACGGCCGCACCTCCGCCTCCAACAACCAGCCCTCCTGGGTCGGCGACGGCTGGGAGTACAACGCGGGCTCCATCACCCGCACCTACGCCTCCTGCCGCGACGACCAGACGAACGGCAACAACACCAAGAAGACCAGCGACCTCTGCTTCGGCTCGTACAACGCCACGCTCACGCTCGGCGGCACGACGACCGAGCTGGTCCTGCCCGACGGCGCGAGCAGCCCCTACGGCGACAAGTGGGTCACCGCGAACGACGACGGCTCGCGCGTCGAACTGCTGCGCGACACCGCCCTGGACAACGGCGACGCCGACGGCGAGTACTGGCGCGTCACCACCCGCGACGGCACCCAGTACTACTTCGGCAAGCACAAGCTGGCCGACGACTGGGCGAGCGGCGACCCGGTGACGAACTCGGTCCTCACCGCGCCCGTCGCCGGCAACCAGTCCGGCGAACCCTGCTACAAGTCGGGGGACTTCGCCGGCTCCTTCTGCGACCAGGCCTGGCGCTGGAACCTCGACTACGTCGTCGACACCAACGGCAACGCGATGACGCTGTGGTGGGCCAAGGAGACCAACCACTACGCGAAGAACAACAAGTTCAAGACGCCCGTCTCCTACGACCGCGGCGGCTACCTCAAGCGCATCGAGTACGGCCTGACCAAGGCCGACCCGTACGCGGCCCCGATCTCCAAGGTCACCTTCGACGTCGACGAGCGCTGCTTCAAGGAGGGCGAACTCGCCTGCACGGCGGAGGGCGACGAGAACGACAACTTCGCCTCCGGCGACTTCGCGAAGAACCGCATCTGGTACGACACCCCGGCCGACCTGTACTGCGCCGCCGGCAAGGAGTGCTACGTCCCCGTCCCCACCTTCTGGTCGCGCAAGCGGCTCGCCCAGGTGACGACGTGGACGCAGCGCACCCAGGGCTCGACGGCCCTGTCGAAGGTGGACAGCTGGACGCTCCAGCAGTCGCTGCCCGCCGACCTCACCGACGAGGGCACCGCCCTGTGGCTGGAGTCGATCACCCGCACCGGCTACGACACCGAGGGCGAGTCGCTCACCCTCAACCCGGTGCAGTTCCTCGCCAACAGCCAGCCGATGCCCAACCGGGTCAGGGAGGGCGCGAACGACCCGAACCCGGCCTTCGACCGGCTGCGGATCGCGCGGGTCGTCAGCGAGTACGGCGGCGAGACGGTCGTCACCTACAAGGCGCCGTCGGGCGTGTGCAGGACGGGCAGCGGTTTCCCCGCACCGGACGCGAACACCGGGCTGTGCTACCCGGTGTTCTGGAACGCCGACCCGGACGTCGAGACCACCGACTGGTTCAACAAGTACGTCGTCGAGTCCGTCCAGGAACTCCCGGCCCTCACCGGCGTCGAGGCGATCACGACCACCTACGACTACCTCGGCGACGCGGCCTGGGCCCTGAACCAGGCGGAGTTCAGCAAGAAGAAGACCCGCACCTGGGACCAGTGGCGCGGCTTCGCCCGCGTGCGCACCTACACGGGCGCCGACAGCGACGCCGCTTACGTGTCCACCAAGCGCGGCATGACGGAGACCCGCTTCTTCCGGGGCATGGACGGCGACCCGCTGTCCGGCGGCGGCACCCGCTCGGTCACCGTCAAGGACTCCGAGGGCGCGACCATCGCCACCGACGAGGAGCCGTTCGCCGGCCGCGTCGCGGAGTCGCTCACCTACGCCTCCGCGACCGCCGACACCTGGCTGACCAGGACCGTCGACAAGCCGAAGGCCGTGAAACTGGCCTCCCGCGCCCGCTCCGGCGGCATCCCGGACCTCAAGGCCTGGCGGGTCCTGACCCCCGAGTCCCTCACCTACACCCGCTCCTCCGGCACCGGCGACGACAAGCGGACCGTGCGCGTCCTGCGCACCGTCACCGAGTACGAGGACACCTACGGCCTGCCGACGCAGGTCGCCGCGTACAACGACTGGTCGGCCGACGCCGCGACCGACAACACGGACGACGACACCTGCACGGTGATGTCGTACGTCCACAACACCGCCAAGCACCTCATCGGCCTGGACCGGCAGACCCTCACCACCGCCGGCACCTGCGCGCAGGCGGCCACGGCGACCGCCGCCGACTGGATCGACGGCTCGCGGGTCGCCTACGACGGCCAGGCCTACGACGCCGCTCCCACCAGCGGCAACGCCACCACCACCTGGGCGATCACCGGCGCGGGCGGCGGCTGGGTGAAGGACGGCGAGGTCACGTACGACGACTACGGCCGTACGACGTCCACGAAGAACGCCCTGGCCATCGCGAACAGCGACACCGCGAAGGCGGTCACGACCTACGTCCCGGACAAGGGCCAGGTCTTCCAGATCACCACCACCAACGAGCTGAACCAGAGCGAGACCAGCACGCTGGAGCCCGGCCGCGGGGTCGCCCTGACCGACCAGGACGTCAACGGACGGGTCACCACCTACACGTACGACGCCCTCGGCCGCGCCACCCAGGTGTGGAACCCGTCCCGGGCCACGTCCAAGTCACCGTCGGCGAAGATCAGTTACGACACGACGATCGGCCAGCCGGTCTCGATCACCACCGAGTCGCTCACCGACGACGGCGACTACGGCGTCTCCACCGTCATCTACGACGGCCTCGGCCGCGAACGCCAGAAGCAGGAACCGGCGGTCGGCGGCGGACGCCTGATCACGGACACCCTGTACGGCGCCAACGGCACCATCCGGCAGACCAACAACGCCTACTACGACAAGGACGACCCCTCCACCGTCCTGTTCGAGCTGGAGTCGGACTACCAGGTCCCCAACGCGACCCTGTACGCGTACGACGGCCTGGGCCGCACCCTCACCGAGACCCCGTACCTCAACGGCACCGAGGCCCCGGCGAAGGCGAGCCGCTACGAGTACGGTCTCGACAACTCCACGGTGATCAACCCGACGGGCGCCGCCGCCCAGCGCACCTGGTCCGACGCGATGGGCCGCACGGTCCGCGTCGACACGTACACGGACGCGCTGCGCGCCGCCTACCGGTCGACGACGTACGAGTACGACGAGCGCGGCGACCGCGTGAAGGTGCAGGACTCCGAGGACAACGTCTGGACCTGGAAGTACGACGCCCGGGGCCGGATGACCGAGGCGGTCGACCCGGACACGGGCACGACCACGACCCGGTACGACGTCCTGGACCGGCCGGAACTGGTCACGGACGAGAACGCGGCCGTCTACACGGTCTACGACAAGCTGTCCCGGCCGACCGAGCAGCGCGAGGACTCCGCCACCGGAACCCTCCTGATGAAGACCACGTACGACACGCTGATCGGCGGCGTCGGGCTGGCCACCTCGCAGACCCGCTACACGGACGGACTGGCGTACACCACGGCGGTGAGCGGCTTCACGGCCGACTACCAGCCGACCGGCCAGAAGATCTCCATCCCCGAGTCGGTGGCGCTCTCCTACGGCCTTCAGAAGGAGTACTCCTACAGCTTCGAGTACTCGGAGTCGGGCGTCATGGAGGCGGTCAACCTGCCCTCGGTGGGCACCCTGCCCGCCGAGCGGCTGGTGATCCGCTACAACGAAGACGGCATGCCGGTATCCACCTCGGGTCTCGCCTGGTACACCGCGCAGACCTCCTACTCCCCGTACGGCCAGGTCCTGCGCACGGCCAGCGGCGAGAATCCCAACCGGGTGTGGACCACGAACCTGTACGACGAGGCGACGGGTGAGCTGACCCAGAGCATCGTCGACCGTGAGTCGACCAGCGACACCACGGCCGTCACCGGTCACCGCGTCAACTCCCGCAGCTACGCCTACGACTCGGCCGGCAACGTCACGTCGATCGCGGACACCGCGAACTCGACGACCGACCGCCAGTGCTTCACCTACGACGCGCTGGGCCAGCTGAGCGAGGCGTGGACGGCACCCACGTCCTGCACGGCGACGGGCAAGACGACGGCGGCCGCGAAGTACTCGGACGGCACGACCAACGTCACGGCGGCGAACAGCGGTTACTGGCAGTCGTACACGTACGACGCGATGGGCAACCGGAAGAAGCTCGTCGAGCACGACCCGGGCCTGGACACCACCAAGGACGCCACGACCGACTACACGTACGGCAAGGCGGACGGCACCCAGCCGCACACGCTGACGGGTACGTCGTCCACGTACAAGGCGGACTCGGGCGCACAGGTCACCAAGGCCACGGGCCTCACCTACGACGACGCGGGCAACACGCTCACGCGCACGTACGACGGTTCCGAGCAGGCGCTGACCTGGACCTGGGACGGTCAGGTCGAGAAGGTCACCGGCTTCGGGGAGAACGGCGCGGGCGCGTGGAAGGGCCTCGCGAACAAGTGCCTGGACCTGGCCGGCGGTCTGACCACGGCCGGTACGCCGCTCCAGCTCTACACCTGCAACGGCTCCAAGGCGCAGAAGCTGCGCATCGCCCCGACTTCCTCGGCGGATCCGTCGACGGGCGCGTTGAAGGCGATGGGCAAGTGCGTGGTCCCGAAGGACGGCGGCACGGCCAGCGGCACGCTGGTCGTCATCGCCGACTGCACCGGCGCGGCCGCCCAGCAGTGGACGGCGACGTCCACCGGCACCCTGAAGCACGTCTCCTCGGGCAAGTGCCTGGACGTCCCGAGCTCCAACTCGGCCGACAGCACCGACCTTCAGCTGAACACCTGCGGTACCGCCGCGAACCAGCAGTGGGTGCCGGACAAGGAGACGAAGTACGTCTACGGCGGTGACGGCGAGCGCCTGATGGCGATCTCCGCGACCGAGCGCACCCTGTACCTCGGCGAGTCGACGATCTCCGTCAACGCGGCCGGCGGTCCCGCCTACACCGAGCGCTACTACTCCCAGCCGGGCGCGCCGACCGTGATGCGCCACGCGCAGGGCACCGGCACGGCGGAACTGTCCGTACAGATCGCCGACCAGAACGGCACGGCGTACGCCAACGTGGCGCTGACGTCGGGCAACAAGGTCAAGTTCTCCAAGACCGACCCGTTCGGCGTGGAGCGGTCGGAGCCGGGGACCTGGCGCTCCCACCAGGGCTACCTCGGTGGCGGTGAGGACGCCGGGAGCGGTCTGGTCCACCTGGGTGCGCGGGAGTACGACCCGGACACGGGCCGCTTCCTCTCCCCGGACCCGGTCCTGGACCTGGCCGATCCGGTGCAGATGAACGGCTACGTGTACTGCGAGAGCAACCCGGTCACCTTCAGCGACCCGTCGGGTCTGGCGTCGGAGGGCGGCAGCTCGGAGTACGGAGGCCCCTCGGCGTCGGACGAGGCGTCGGCGAAGAAGACGCTGGGCACCTCCGTGGCGGATGTGATCCTGTCCATCGGCTGGGCGGCTCTGAAGGAGTTCGTGGGCTGGGACAGCGTGGTGGGCTGCTTCTCCCGGGGCGATGTCTGGGCGTGCGGTGAGCTCTTCCTCAACGCCATCCCGTGGACGAAGGCGTACAAGGCCTTCGGCATCGCCAAGGCCGCAGCCCGGATCGCCAAGGCGATCAACGCGCTGATGAAGGCCAAGGAGAAGGCCCGCAAGGTCATCGAGCTCGCTCGCAAGGCCCGCGAGCTGGCCCGCAAGGCGGCCGAAGCCAAGAAGAAGGCGGCCGCGCTGGCGGCGCAGCTGAGGAAGAAGGCCAAGGAAGCGGCTACCCGGCAGGCCAAGAAGGCCGCGCAGAAGACGGGTAACGCGATCCAGAAGGCCCGCAAGACGGCCGCGAAGAAGGTCGAACCGAAGCCGCAGCAGGCCAAGGCGAGAAAGCAGTCGTCCGGGGGAGGCGGAGGCGACAGCGGTGCGTCCGGCGCCAGCTGCCCGATCAACAACAGCTTCCTCCCCGGCACCCGGGTCCTGATGGCCGACGGCACCACCAAGCCGATCGAGGACGTCGAGAACGGCGACAAGGTTTTGGCGACGGACCCGGAGACGGGCGAGACCGTCGCCGAGACGGTCACCGGCGAGATCGTCGGCGAGGGCGTCAAGCACCTGGTCAAGGTGACCGTCGCGACCGGTGACGGTACGACCGCCCAGGTGACGGCCACCGAGGGTCACCCCTTCTGGGTTCCGGAGCTGGGCGACTGGATCGACGCCACGGACCTGCGGACGGGCGAGTGGCTGCGCACCAGCGCCGGCACGTACGTCCAGGTCTCGGCGGTCGAGCGCTGGACGACGCAGCGGGCCAGGGTGCACAACCTCACCGTCGGCGAACTCCACACGTACTACGTACTGGCGGGCCGAACACCGCTCCTCGTTCACAACTGCGGTACCGGTGGCGCCGACGTCGACCACCTCACCGACATGGTGGACGACATGACGGACGTGGCCGGAGCCGGAGCGGGATGGCGCACGATGGGCGCGCTCCACGCCGACGTGCCCGGCAGTGCCCAGGGACTGGACATCGTCGCGGTCGGCGCTCGCGCGGACCTGACGGCGGGGCAGTGGCAGCGGCTCCCGGACCTCGGTGCCGGAACGCTCGCCATCCGGGTTCCGCAGCCGTTGAAGACCGTGCCGAAGGAACACCTCTGGCACGCGGAGACCAAGATGTTCTTCGAGGCGGCCGGAATTCTCCAGATCAAGCCGAGACTTCTGGTGGTGAGCCGGCCGATCTGCCCCGCATGCCAGAACTTCCTCTCACGGGTGGGAGCGAGGGTCACATCGGATACAACGGCCGAATGGCCATAAAGATAGGATGCGGGTCGTGCTCGGAGTGTCTCGCTCCGAGCACAACCCCGTCGTCCCGGAGGTGAGTTCTTCCCATGCCGTCCCTGAATGGTGAGAAAGCGGTGCTGTTCGGCTGTTCCGCGGCTGCTCGCGTGGGTGGGGCCGTTTTCGTCGTCGCTTCCGACGAGGAACGCCTCCAGCAGCTCTACTACCGGGTCGACGCCGGGATCAGCGCCATCTGGCGGGCATTCCGCGGATATGACCTGCGGGAGAGCGTGCTGGCGGACGCGGCATCGGCGAACGAGAAACTCTCGGGTGGGTTTCCGCCCGCGTGGCTGCCACGTGAATTCGTGGCCGATTACTCGCGGCTGGTCAGGAAGCTTTTCGGGGCGCTGCCCGCGGCGCAGAGCGCGGCGACCGGGACGGAGTTCTCCGAAATCGCTCTCCGCGCGGCGGAATGCCTCGCGGAGAATGTTTCCCCGGCCCGGCAGGCCGTCGAGTTCGAGCAGGCCTGCCAGGAAGACGCGGCACGCATTCTCTCCGGTGACGGTCCTGTCGAGGAGAGCGCCGTCAGAGAGATCCGCAAACGCTCCGGTGCGTGGGCGCTGGACTACCAAAGGCTCGTACGCCCGCGATGACGACGGCTGAAGCGAAGGAGACCCGGATGACGCGACGGCGTTCGGCAGCCGCTGCCGTCGTGCTGTGCGCGCTGCTGTCGGCGTGTGACGTGGCGAGCGGTGGCGCCGGCGGTGAGGACGGTCTGCTGAAGCCCACCGCCCAGCCCGGTGCCACCGCGCGGGCCGGCGGCCTCGGCAGTGCGGCGCTGGTCTCGCGTGACACGAACGGCTTCACCGTGTCCACGCCGGACGACCGCCGCAAGGTGCGGGTCACGCAGGGCGCCTGCGCCCCGCTGGCCTACGCCCTGTCGGGCACAGCCGTCGGCAAGCCGGCCACCACGGTCGTACGGAAGGCCACCGGCGAGGAGGCCGAGGTCACCGTCGTCCTCGCCGAATACGCCTCCGACCAGGCCCAGCAGGCGATGGACGCGATCGCCACCGCCCTCGACGAGTGCGCGGCCGGCTTCACGGCCACCGTCGACGGCAAGGAGCACCAGGTCGGCAAGGTCGCTCCGGAACTCGTCCCCGAGGGCGTGGACCAGGCGATGGGCGTGGGCGCGACGGTGACCCGGTCCGGCAAGGCGGCCCCGGCCAAGGCCGTGATCCTCCGCTCAGGCAACGCGATCGCCTATCTCAGCGGCACCCCTTCGATTCCGGCGACGGTCCTGGACGCCCAGTTGGTGAAGCTGCGAGGCTGACCCGCATGCAGCTGCGAGCGACGGTCCGGCGGGGAGCGCGCCTCGGTGTGCTGATCGGCGCGTGGCCCGCGGGCATCACCGGCGGCCTGTGCCTCGTGACGGCGTTCGTCTTCCTGGTCGGCGGCCACGACGGGACCGCGTGGGCGCTGACGTCCGCGGCCGCGTTCGCCGTCCTGGGCAGCATGGCGGTGGGCGTCACCCTGGGCACGGTCACCGGCCTCGCCCTGGCGCTCGCACCGCGGGGCCTCCTCACGCGCGTCCCGCTGCGCGGCCTGCTGGCGGCACTCACCGCGGGGCTGCCGGTGGCGGCCCTCTCCGTCGCCGCCCTGACCGGAGACGGCTACGCCCTCGCGAGCTACCCGCCCTCGATCCACGTCCTCACCTGGTCGGCGATCCTGACGATCGCCCTGGTGGCGGCGGCCCGCAGTGGCGACATAGCCGACTGTGGCGCTGATCACTGAGGGAACGGCGATGAGTTTCGCCGCGTCTCCCGGTCGAAGCTCATGACTGAACCGGCCCCGACACCTTGAGGAAATTCAGATGCGCACCCTGATCAGCACCGCTTTCATCTCGCTCGACGGCGTCGTGGAGGCCCCGGGCGGCGAGCCCGGTTACCGGAACGCCGGATGGACCTTCAAGGACATCGAGTTCCTCCCCGAGGCCTTCGAGATCAAGGGCCGGGAGCAGACCGAGGCCACCGCGATGCTGCTGGGCCGGACCAGCTACGAGGCGTTCAGCCCCGTGTGGCCCGACATGGCGGACTTCGCCGACTACAAGGCGATGCCGAAGTACGTCGTCTCCACCACCCTCACCGAGGACGACCTCGTGTCGAACTGGGGCGAGACGACGATCCTGCGCTCGCTCGACGACGTCGCCGCGCTGAAGGAGACCGAGGGCGGCCCGATCATCGTCCACGGCAGCGCCTCCCTCAACCAGGCCCTCTCGGACGCCGGCCTGATCGACCGCTACCACCTGCTCGTCTTCCCGCTCCTGCTCGGCGCGGGCAAGCGGCTCTTCAGCGCCACGGACAAGGACACCCAGAAGCTGAAGCTCGTCGAGCACGAGGCGTACGCCAACGGCCTTCAGAAGAACGTGTTCGACGTCGTCCGCTGAGGCGCGAGGCCGGTACGTATCCCCGCCAGGAGGTGAGCGAGGGCGGCGGGCGTGGCGGTGAGGGCCGTGTCCGGGGTGTCGCTCTCGCGGAGGTGGAGGGCCGCGGGGGCGGCGGAGGCGGCGAGTTCGACGCACGTGTTCCCTTCGCCGCCGTCGGAGAACGTCGACTTCTGCCAGGACGCGGCGAGTTCGACGCAGGCGTTGCCCTCGGCGCCACCCGAGAATGTGGACTTCTGCCAATGCAGGGCCTGGGTCATGGGGTGCGCCTCACAGTTCCTTCGACAAGCGGTGGACGAAGTCCCGGGACGCTTTGGGGTCCAGCGTCACCTTCTCCACCTTACGGAAAAGCGTTCGAAGCGTGGTGAGCTGGGGTTCGGCGTCGATGAACGCGGTGCCGGTCGCGCCTTCCCTTAGTCCGGTGTCGAGTTGGGGTACCGGACCGCTCATGTACATCATCGAGGCTCCGGCGCCGCCGAAGCCGTCGAGGTCGGTGGGGATGACACGCATGGTGATGTGTTCGTGTTCGATCTGCCCCAGGATCTGCAGGAGTTGAGCGCGGGAGACGTGCCGGTCCGCCACGCGGATGCGTAGAGCGAACTCGTGGATGATCGCCTCGTACGAGGTGGGGTTGTCGTCCGCGATGACAGTGCGTCTCCGCATGCGGTGTTCCACCCGGGGGATCAGCTCGCTCTCGGGCAATTCCGGACGCATGTATCCGAACACCGCGCTGGCGTACTCAGGGGTCTGGAAGAGCCCGGGAACGTATGTGATCGCGACTTCGCGCAGGAAGGTCGCATGGTGCTCCGTCTCGGCCAGGTCCAGGTTCACCGGCGGCAGGACTCCCCGGTACTCCTCCCACCAGCCGCGTGTCCGATCGGATGCCATGGCCATCAGGGCCTCGATCAACGCCTCGTCCGCGCAGGCGTAATGGGCCGCCAGGCGGCGGACACGCTCCGGGCTCACCCCCGCGACGCCGGACTCGATCTGGCTCATCTGGACCGCGTCGGCACCGAGCAGCGCAGCGGCTTCCCGCGCCTTCATGCCCGTCGCTTCGCGGAGTTTGCGCAGTTCAGCGCCCAGTCGCACCCTGCGGGCCGTGAGATGCCTCTTGGGTGGCACGCGGCGCACCTCCTCGTCTCAACTGCCCTGGTGGCATACCTCGTTCGAGGGTCAGGATAGGCCAACCGCTTGCGGCTTCCTAATGTTAGGAAATACCGTCGGTGACGCACCGCACACGCTGCGGAAGTGCACCGCTTCGTCCTGCCATGACGGCTGCGGCAGTGCCACCGCGCGTAAATCCCCTCACGCCACTCGGAGTTGACGCATGTCCGACCCCTGGGAGTACTCCCTCTGCATCCCCGGTGACCCCCGCGCGGTCACCGTGTGCCGCCGCACCCTGCGCCTGATCCTCACCCTGCACGGTCTGATCCACCTCGTGGACACGGCGGAGCTGCTCGCCTCGGAGCTGGTCTCCAACGCCGTACTGCACACCAAGGGCCCGGCCTGCCTGCGCCTGCGCTTCCGGGACGGGGTCCTTCAGATCGGCGCCTGGGACGCGGACCCCGAGCCGCCCGAGCCGCCGGGACGGCTGGAAGGGCTGGCCGAGGCTGAGAGCGGGCGCGGGATGGCCCTCGTTCGGGCCTGTTCCGACCTCTGGCACTGGCAGCCGCTGACCCGGATGGGGCATCGCGGCAAGCTCGTCTGGTGTGAGCTGGCGGTGGCACAAGGCCCAGCCTGTGGTGCAAAGCGGATAATCACGACATACGGTGCGTAACCGTAATGTCTCGCTCTGTAGCGGGACACGCCATCCAGACGGAAAAGGGTATGCAATGCGCAAGCTCCGCAACACCGCTCTCGTGGCCGCCATGATCGGCAGCCTCGGCATGGCCGGCGCCGGATTCGCCTCCGCCGCCGCCTACGGCGCGGACTCCAGGGAGTGCTCCAACCACGTGGAGAACATCTCGTTCGGCCTCATCAACATCCCGAACCTGAACCTCCCGCTGCTCGGTCTCTCGGCGAACCAGGACGCGACGCAGCAGATCTGCAACAACGGGGACGACGCCATCAACGCGAACGTCGCCGAGCGCTAGCGGACGGACTGAGCCGGCTCCGGGATCCGGCGCAACGGATCCAGGAGCCGGCTCGGCTTCGTGACCTGCGCCTGCGGCCCGCGGCTACTCGGCGCGCGGGGGCTTCTTCCCCTCCAGCGCCTCGGGCGGCAGCGTCGGGGTGACCGGGGCCACGGGCCGCAGCTTCAGCCAGGCCAGGAAGAAGATGCCGAGGGCCAGCATGGCCAGGCCGGTCCACAGGTTGATGTTGATCCCCTGGGCCTTGTCGATCTCCGCGTCGCTGTCCGTGATGCCGGCGATCGTCACGATCACGCCGTAGACGACGAACAGGCCGCCGATGATGCGGCGCAGGTCGAAGATGCGGGCCGCGGTCGCGGACTTCTCCTCGAGTTCCGTGACCTCACGCTGGACGTCGGCCTCGGAGTACCCCGCACGCCGCAGCCGCTCGGCGGCCTCGGCGCGCTCGGCGGCCTCGGCCCGTTCGGCGGATTCGGAGGGTTCGGAGGGTTCGAATTGCTCGGACATGGTCTCTCCAGTCTCCCGCGGTATTCGCGACCGGGCTCAGAACGAGAACGGGATGTAGCACAGGGCGGCCAGGATCAGCGCGCTCCAGCCCAGCAGTGCCGGGCGCCGGTACCACGCGTCGTCGCCCGCCGCCGGCGGCTCGGCCATGCCGGGGGAGACGGTGCCGTAGACCAGGCCCTGGAGCTCCTCGTCCCGCTTGGGGGCCGTGAACAGCGACACCGCCACCATCACGACCGCGCCCGCCACGAAGCCCGCGATCGCGGAGACGAAGTTCGCGCCCTGGTCGGTGGGGATGCCGATGATGTCCTGCTTGTAGAGGACGAAGTAGTTGACCATCGCGGCCGTCGTGCCCGCGAGCAGGCCCCAGAAGCCCGACTTCTTCGACGCCCGCTTCCAGAACATGCCGACGATGAAGACGACGAACATCGGCACGTTGAAGAAGCTGAACAGCGTCTGGAGGTAGCTCATGATGTTCGAGAAGGACGAGGCGAGGAACGCCGTGCCCACCGAGGCCGCGACGCCGATCGCCGTGATGAGACGGCCGAAGCGCACGTAGTAGGTGTCCTCCCGGCCCCGCACCACGTACTTCGCCCAGATGTCGGTCGTGAACACCGTGTTGAAGGACGAGACGTTCGCCGCCATGCCCGCCATGAACGCCGCCAGCAGGCCGGTCACCGCGATGCCCAGCACACCGTTGGGCAGCAGCTCCTGCATGAGGTAGGGGATCGCGTCGTTGTACTGGAGGTCGGAGTCGGCCGTGCCGATCTTCGGCACCAGCACCGCCGCCACCAGGCCCGGGATCATCACCAGGAAGACGATGAAGATCTTCGGGAACGCGGCGATGAGCGGGGTGCGCTGGGCCGCCGACAGGTTCTTCGCCGACAGGGCGCGCTGCACCTCGGCGAAGTTCGTCGTCCAGTAGCCGAAGGAGAGGACGAAGCCGAGGCCCAGCACGATCGTCAGCCAGTTCGCGCCGAGCGGGTTGTCGCTGCCGATGCCCGTGCCGCCCCAGGCGGTGACGAAGTCGTCGCCGTGGGCCTCGGTCAGGGAGTCCGTCAGGCCGTCCCAGCCGCCCACCTTCTTCAGGCCGAGCACCGACAGCGGGATGAGCGCCGCCAGGATCACGAAGAACTGGAGGACCTCGTTGTAGATCGCCGAGGAGAGGCCGCCGAGCGTGATGTAGGCCAGCACGAAGGCGCCGGCGACCACGATCGCCACCCACTGCGGCCAGCCCAGCAGCGCCTCGACGACGATCGCGAGGGCGTACAGGTTCACGCCGGAGATCAGGATCGCCGCGAAGGCGAACAGGGCCGAGCTCAGCAGGTGGGCGCCCCGGTCGAAGCGCAGCAGCAGGAACTCGGGGACGGAGCGGACCTTGCTGCCGTAGTAGAACGGCATCATCACGATGCCCAGGAAGACCATCGCCGGGATGGCGCCGATCCAGTACCAGTGCACGGTGTACGCGCCGTACTGCGCGCTGTTCGCGGCCATGCCCAGGATCTCGGTGGCGGCCAGGTTGGCCGAGACGAACGCGAGGCCCGTGATCCAGGCGGGCAGCGAGCGTCCGGAGAGGAAGAAGTCGAGGCTTGTCTTCACCGATCTGCGAGCGGCGAAGCCGATGCCCAGGACCACGACGAAGTAGATGCCGAGGATCGTGTAGTCGAGCCAGTTCGTCGGCAGCCGCAGCTCTGCCGCCAGCTGTGCTGCCGTGTAGGCCGGGTCTGTGGGGGTTCGCATGCCCTGCTCACTTCGTTTGGTGTTCTTTGTTTGGTTGTGGTGGTGACTCGCGTGGGGGTTTATGGTTTTATGTGTTTGGTTCTGTTGGAAGCTTCGCTAGGTGTACGGATCTAGGTCTGCGGGTCTAGAGGTACGGATGGAGAGTCGCGGTGAAGAAGACCTCGACCCGCTTGGCCGACGGTCGTGAGCTGATCTACTACGACCAGCGGGACGACTCGGTGCGCGACGCGGTGGACAGGCGTCCGCTGGACCCCACGGTCACCACTTCGGAGGTACGGCGGGACCCCCTGCTCGGCGATTCCATCGCCGTGGCCTCGCACCGGCAGGGGCGCATCTACCACCCGCCGGCCGACGAGTGCCCGCTCTGCCCCTCCCAGGGCGACCGGCTCAGCGAGATCCCGGACTCGTCGTACGACGCCGTGGTCTTCGAGAACCGCTTCCCCTCGCTGGCTGGCGACTCGGGGCGCTGCGAGGTGGTCTGCTTCACCTCCGACCACAACGCGTCCTTCGCCGACCTCACCGAGGAGCAGGCACGACTGGTCCTCGACGCGTGGACGGACCGGACGTCCGAGCTGTCGCATCTGCCCTCCGTGGAACAGGTGTTCTGCTTCGAGAACCGTGGCGCCGAGATCGGTGTGACCCTGGGTCACCCGCACGGGCAGATCTACGCCTACCCGTTCACCACTCCGCGCACCGCCCTGATGCTGCGTTCGGTCGCGGCGCACAAGGAGGCGACCGGCGGGGAGAACCTCTTCGACGCCGTCCTGGCGCGTGAACTCGCCGACGAGCGGGTCGTCCTGGAGGGTGAACACTGGGTCGCGTTCGTGCCGTACGCGGCGCACTGGCCCTACGAGGTGCACCTCTACCCGAAGCGCCGGGTGCCGGACCTGCTCGCCCTCGACGAGGAGGCGCGCACAGAGTTCCCCCAGGTCTATCTGGAACTCTTGAGGCGCTTCGACCGGATCTTCGGCGAAGGTGAACCGCCCACGCCGTACATCTCCGCCTGGCACCAGGCGCCGTTCGGCGCGCTGGAGGAGTTCGAGGGTGTCAACCGGGACGACTTCGCGCTCCATCTCGAGCTTTTCACCATTCGCCGCACTTCCGGCAAGCTGAAGTTCCTCGCGGGCTCCGAATCGGGCATGAACGTCTTCATCAACGACGTGCCGCCGGAGTCAGCGGCCCAGCGACTGCGAGAGGTAGCGAGTTCATGAGCGGCACCACCGGCACGGGCGGCAAGTATCTGGTCACGGGTGGCGCGGGCTACGTCGGCGGCGTGGTCGCGCGGCATCTGCTGGAGGCCGGCCACGAGGTCGTCGTTCTCGACAACCTCTCCACCGGTTTCCGCGAGGGTGTCCCGGCGGGTGCCTCGTTCATCGAGGGCGACATCCGCGACGCCGCCAAGTGGCTCGACGACTCCTTCGACGCAGTCCTCCACTTCGCCGCGTTCTCGCAGGTCGGCGAGTCCGTCGTCAAGCCCGAGAAGTACTGGGACAACAACGTCGGCGGCACCATGGCGCTGCTCGGCGCCATGCGCGAGGCCGGCGTGCGCAAGCTGGTCTTCTCGTCCACGGCGGCGACGTACGGCGAGCCGCAGCAGGTCCCGATCGTGGAGAGCGCGCCGACGCAGCCCACGAACCCCTACGGCGCCTCCAAGCTCGCCGTCGACCACATGATCAGCGGCGAGGCCGCCGCCCACGGGCTCGGCGCCGTCTCCCTGCGGTACTTCAACGTGGCCGGCGCGTACGGCGCGCAGGGCGAACGCCACGACCCCGAGTCGCACCTCATCCCGCTCGTCCTGCAGGTCGCGCAGGGCCGCCGGGAGGCCATCTCCGTCTTCGGCGACGACTACCCGACCCCCGACGGCACCTGCGTCCGCGACTACATCCACGTCGCCGACCTCGCCGAGGCCCACCTCCTCGCCGTCGCCGCCGCCAAGCCCGGCGAGCACCTCATCTGCAACCTCGGCAACGGCAACGGCTTCTCCGTGCGGGAGGTCATCGAGACGGTCCGCGAGGTCACCGGCCACCCGATCCCCGAGGTCGTGGCCCCTCGTCGCGGCGGCGACCCGGCCGTCCTGGTCGCCTCGGCTGCCACCGCCCGTGAGCGGCTGGGCTGGAACCCGTCCCGCGCGGATCTCGCGGGTATCGTCGCGGACGCGTGGGAGTTCGCGCAGCACATCGCAAGCAGCGCAAGGGAGTCGTAGTGGGGGCACAGGAAGTTCGCGAGGGTTTCGTCCGGCTGTACGGGGCCGAGCCCGAGGGCGTCTGGGCGGCGCCCGGCCGCGTCAACCTCATCGGTGAGCACACCGACTACAACGACGGCTTCGTGATGCCCTTCGCGTTGCCGCACATCGCGGTCGCGGCGGTCGCCCGGCGCACCGACGGCGTGCTGCGGCTGCACTCGGCCGACCTCGACAGCGGAGTCGCCGAGCTGCGGCTCGACGACCTGGAGCCCGAGTCCGACGGCAACTGGACGGCGTACCCGGCCGGAGTCGTCTGGGCGCTGCGCGAGGCCGGCCACCAGGTGGGCGGCGCCGACATCCACCTGGCCTCGACGGTCCCGTCGGGCGCGGGCCTGTCGTCGTCCGCGGCGCTGGAGGTCGTCGTGGCCCTGGCGCTCAACGACCTCTACGACCTCGGGCTCCAGGGCTGGCAGCTCGCCCGCCTGTGCCAGCGCGCCGAGAACGTCTACGTCGGCGCGCCCACCGGCATCATGGACCAGACGGCGTCCGCGTGCTGCGAGGCCGGCCACGCGCTGTTCCTCGACACCCGCGACCTCTCGCAGAAGCAGATCCCCCTCGACCTGGCCGCCGAGGGCCTGCGCCTGCTGGTCGTCGACACCCAGGTCACGCACGCCCACAGTGGTGGCGAGTACGGCAAGCGGCGGGCCGGCTGCGAGAAGGGCGCCGCCCTCCTCGGCGTCGACGCGCTGCGCGACATCGCGTACGCCGACCTCGACGCGGCCCTCGCCCGGCTCGGTGACGAGGAGGAGGTCCGACGCCTGGTCCGCCATGTGGTGACGGAGGACCAGCGCGTGGAACAGGTCGTCGCCCTCCTGGAGTCCGGCGGTGACAGCCGTGCCGTCGGCCCGATCCTGACGGCGGGTCACGCCTCCCTCCGGGACGACTTCCGGGTCTCCTGCCCCGAGCTGGACCTCGTCGTCGACACCGCTCTCGCCCACGGGGCGCTCGGTGCGCGGATGACCGGCGGGGGTTTCGGCGGCTCGGCGATCGTGCTGGCCGAGGCCACCGACGTCGAGACGCTCACCAAGGCCGTCGAAGAGGCGTTCGCCGCCGCGGGGTACAAGGCTCCGCGGGTGTTCGAGGCGGTTCCGGCGGCGGGGGCGCGTCGGCTGAGCTGATTGCCTCCCGGCGGGGCGGTGGGGTGTGCGAGTGGATCTCGCCCCCGCCGCCCCTTCCCTTTTCCCGTCCCTGGGGCTTACCCCAGTCTCTTCGTCAGGGTGAACTCCGTCAGGCCCGGGGGGTAGTCCTCGATCACGCAGACCACCTCGTAGCCTCGGCGCCGGTAGAACTCCGGGGCCTGGAAGTCCCAGGTCTCCAGGCGTACGCGGTCGCAGCCGCGCTGCTCGCGGGCGATGCGCTCCGCCTCCGCGAGGAGGGCGCTGCCCAGGCCCGTGCCCCGGTGCCGGGCGTCCACCCAGAGGTAGGTGACGTGCAGCCAGGTCGTCCAGGTGTGCCCCACCAGACCGCCGGCCAGCCCGCCGCCCGGCTCCGAGGCCCAGACGTGCAGCGCCGATTCGCGTTCCGCGGGGGTGCCGCGCAGTGCGCGCAGGACCGGGGAGGCCTCGGTGTTGGTGGCGAGAAGCCGCGAACGGAGAAGATCGCGGCGAGTCCTGTCGACTTCTGTCTCAAGACGAAACATGCGGCACACCATAAACGCGGTGGCCGAACCAATCCTGCAATTTGCCTTCCGCTCTACGCCCGCGGCCCTACCCTGTGAACAGTGCCGGTGGGGGCCGGTGCTGATCAGGGGGCGAGACAGTCGGGTACGGCGCCCGCGGTGGGGGTAGCAGTCTCTGCACGGCGGCGGCCGTTGCGGTGGTGGCCCCTTCTCCGGGCGTCGTGTCCGCGCGGTCGTCGTTCTCCGTCTCCGGACCTTGGGGTATCCCCTGCTCTGTCAAGGAGCTTGGGGGAGGGGGTTTCGTGGTTCGCATTCGTGTACTGGTCGTCGACGACCACCGTATCTTCGCCGAGTCACTCGCCGCGGCACTGGCCGCCGAGCCCGACGTCGACGTGTCCGCGGCCGGCAGCGGCCCGGCGGCACTGCGCAGTCTGGAGCGCGCGGCCGCCGAGGGGCGCCGGTACGACGTGCTGCTCGTCGACGCCGACCTGGGCGCCGCGCTGCCGGGCATACGGCCCGCCGTGCCCGTGCGGGAGGTGGGGGAGGACGGGCTCGTCGACGGGATATCGCTGGTCGTGGGGGTCCGTGCCGCGCACCCCCACGTCCGCATCGTCGTCCTCGCAGAGAAGGACGAGCCGCGCCGTGCGGCCCTCGCCCTGCAGGCCGGGGCGTCCGGCTGGGTGGCGAAGGACTGCTCGCTGTCCCGTCTGCTCACCGTCATCAGAGGCGTGCTGCGTGAGGAGACCCACCTCCCGCCCGCCCTGCTCACCGGCGTCCTGCGGGAGTTGACGGCCGCCCGCAAGCACCGCACCGAGAGCGAACGGCTGGTCGAGTCGCTCACTCCGAGGGAGCGGGAAGTGCTGCGCTGCATGGTCGCGGGACTGGGCCGGAAGGCGGTCGCCGACCGGCTGTTCCTCTCCCCGCACACCGTCCGCACCCATATGCAGAACGTCCTCGGCAAGCTGGGCGTGCACTCCACCCTCGCCGCGGTCGCCCTCGCCCGCCGGGCGGGTGTCGGACCCGTCGACCTAGCCGGGGATGTTGTCGAACGGGGCGGTCAGCTGGCGTAGCAGGCCCGCCAGTTCGCCGCGCTGGGCGCTCGAGAGCTCGGCCAGGATCGCCCGTTCCTGGTCGAGCAGTCCGGCGAGGGCCTGGTCGGCGCGGTCCTTGCCGTCGTCCGTGAGGCGGACCAGCACACCCCGGCGGTCGCTCGGGTCCGGCAGCCGCTCCACCAGGCCCTTCTTCGCGAGCCGGTCGATGCGGTTCGTCATCGTGCCCGAGGTCACCAGCGTCTGCGTCAGCAACTGGCCCGGCGAGAGCTGGTAGGGCGCCCCCGCGCGCCGGAGCGCCGTCAGGACGTCGAACTCCCAGGGCTCCAGCTGGTGCTCGGAGAACGCCAGACGGCGTGCGCGGTCCAGGTGCCGGGCCAGTCTGCTCACCCGGCTGAGTACTTCCAGCGGCTCCACGTCGAGGTCCGGGCGCTCCCGGCGCCACGCTGCGACCAGCCGATCGACCTCGTCCTCCATGACGATCAGTGTAGTGGTTGTGTCGATGTGAAGTCTCTTGATATCAAGTCTCTTGACATCGAGATAAAGGGGCGGGGAAAGTACCCAGGCATGACGACCAACCCCAGCTGGGACCCCGCCCAGTACCTGCGTCACGCCGGCCACCGCGCCCGCCCCTTCGGCGACCTCCTCGCCCGCGTCCCCGGCCTGCCCGGCGACCCGCCGCGGATCGCCGACCTCGGCTGCGGCCCCGGCGCCCTCACCGCCGTCCTCGCCGACCGCTGGCCCACCGCCCGCGTCACCGGCTACGACAACTCGCCGCAGATGCTCGCCGACGCGGCGGCGCACGCGGGCGCGCGCCTCGACTTCGCCCACGCCGACCTCGCCACCTGGGCGCCGGACGAGACGTACGACCTGCTCGTCTCCAACGCCGCCCTCCAGTGGGTGCCCGGCCACCTCGACGCCTTCGCCGGCTGGCTGGACGGCCTCGCCCCCGGCGGCACCTTCGCCTTCCAGGTCCCCCACAACATCGACGCGCCCCTGCACGCCCTCATGCGCGAACTCGGCAACAGCGTCCGCTGGAAGGGCCGCCTCGGCCGTGTCCTGCGGCACGAGGACTCCGTCCACGCCCCCGGCGTCTACCTCGACCGGCTGGCCCGCCTCGGCTGCGCCACCGACGTCTGGACGACGACCTACCTCCATGTGCTCCAGGGCGACGACCCGGTCCTCGACTGGGTCAAGGGCACCGGCCTGCGCCCCGCCCTCGACGCCCTCGCCGACGACCCCGAGGCCCGCGACGCCTTCGTCACCGACTACCGCGACCTGCTCCGCGAGGCCTACCCGAGCGCGGAGTACGGCACCGTCCTGCCGTTTCGCCGCCTGTTCGCGGTGGCCGTGAAGGGGGCCTGACGTGCTGGCCGCCGTCGACCATGTGCAGCTCGCCGCCCCGCCCGGCTCCGAAGACCTGCTGCGCCGCTTCTACCTCGGCACCCTAGGGATGACCGAGGTCCCCAAGCCGCCGGTGCTCGCGGCGAAGGGAGGGTGCTGGTTCCGGGCGGGAGCCGTGCACCTGCACCTGGGGATCGAGCCGGGCTTCGAACCGTCCGCGAAGGCCCACCCCGGGCTGCGGGTCACCGGCATCGAGGCGTACGCCGCCCGGCTGGAGGCCCACGGCACACCGGTCACCTGGGACGCGGACCTGCCGGGACACCGCCGCTTCTACGCCCTGGACCCCGTCGGCAACCGGCTGGAGTTCCTGGAGCCGGTCAGCGAGGTTTGAGGGGCGCCGGACGGGTCACTCGCGGTACTGAGACCACACGCAGACCTGACTGGGAGTGATGGACAGTGGCAGGCGAGCAGAAGTCCAAGGCGAAGATGGAACAGGCCAAGGGCAAGGCGAAGGAAACGATCGGCCGCACCGTGGGCAACGAGCGGATGGAGGCCGAGGGCCGCGCCGAGCAGGCGAAGGGCGACGCCCGTCAGGCCAAGGAGAAGGGCAAGGACGTCTTCAAGCACTGACGACGTCGTGAGCCACTGACGCGCCGCGGGCGCCGAAGGGCACATACATGCGGGCGGGGCCCCGACCACGAAGGTCGGGGCCCCCCCCGCATGT